>RFZE01000031.1 GCA_009920875.1 Alphaproteobacteria bacterium
GGAAAACATGTTTCGGCGTTTTATAAGCAGCCAATTTTTGTTTGCAGAAGATTTTCAATTCTTCTTCGTCAAATGCACCGCCATCGACGGTTTTGACGACAGCCGTCACCGCTTGGCCCCATTTTTCATCAGGCACGCCGACCACCAGCGCATCGTCAATCGCGTCATGCAGTTTCAGCGCTTCTTCCACTTCTTCGGGATAAATCTTTTCACCTGCCGAATTGATGCACACTGAGCCGCGACCGAGCAGCGTCAACTCGCCTTCCGGTGAGACGAGGCAATAATCGCCCGGAATGGAGAAACGTTGGCCATTAATCGTCTTGAACGTCTTGGCGGTTTTTTCTTCATCCTTGTAATAGCCCAGCGGAATCGGCCCGCCAAAAGCGATAAAGCCGGGGGTCTCGCTGCCCCATGGAATTTCATTATCGTTTTCGTCAAACACTTTGCAGTAATCATTGGTGGTGAATTTGGCCGTCTTGACCGGCATATCCTTCATGGTGATGGACGAGCCGAAGCCAATGGCTTCCGACGAGCCGAAACTGTCGGCCAACATGCATTCATCGGGCAGATAGTCGAGCATTTCCTGCTTTACTTCCATCGACCACATCACGCCGGAAGAGACAATCGAGGCAACGGACGAGACGTCATAGCGGCCCGGATTGTCTTTCAATTCTTGCAGCATGGGCTTGGCAAAAGCGTCGCCGACAATCGCCATATATTCAACACCGCGCCGCTCTACGGTTGACCATAATTCTTGTGAATTGAGCGAGGCCGCTTCCAGCGTGACAATCGTGCCGCCCGCCATCAACACGCCCATTGCGGTAAACAGGCCGGTGCCGTGCATCAGTGGGCAAGCCGGAATATAAACCTGACCGGGCCCCTGATTTTTCAAATGCGCGGTCAATTCTTCCAGCGTTTCAGGCACTTCACCCAGCGCGCGCAGCGCCAATGTTTGCGTTTCGCGCAATGCATGATGCTCCCACATCACGCCTTTCGGCATGCCGGTGGTGCCGCCGGTATAGAGAAACAGCAAATCGCTGCCCGAACGCTCAATATCCAAATTGCTGCCATCGCCTTCAGTGGCAAGGCTTTCATAATCGATAATGCCGTCGGGCAAATCTTTTCCATCGCCGACTTCAATCCATTGTTTGACCTTTGGCAGGCGCGGGCGCAGCTGTTCAATATTGTCGCGAAACTCTTTGCCGTAAACCACGATCGTGGCATCGGAATTGTCGAAAATATAATGCACTTCATCGGCGACATAGCGGTAATTGACATTCACATGGGTCAGGCGACCGCGAAAACAGGCAATCAGCAGCTCGCTATATTCGGGGCGGTTGCGCATATAAAAGCCGACCTTGTCGCCCGTCTCGGCGCCATTGGCCAAAAGATTGCGCGCCAGATTATTGGTGCGCGCGCTCATTTCTTGCCACGTGATTTCCCTGTCGCCATGCACCAAGGCCAAATGCCCCTCCGGCAAAATCGGCACAATCGAGTCAATAATATCTCCGAAATTCCACTGCATAATGTCCCTCCCCGTGCGACTGCAATAAGAGCGCCGCCTGCATTCGGGGAAAAAGCTAAATCCTTAATGCCGCCGTGCCAAGCATTTTTCCGCATAATTTCTTGAATGGTCTGTATATCGGCAGGGGCAAGCCATGCTAAAAGCAGGGCATGGAATCACCGCTCATTTTGCTATTGGCAGGTTTTGTCGTTCTCGGTCTCGCCGGTGAGGCATTGCTGCGTGGCGCGGTTACGCTGGCCGATAAATTGCGCGTCTCGCCGCTCATTATCGGCCTGACGATTATCGCCTTTGGCACATCAGCGCCCGAATTGACCGTATCTCTCAATGCGGCGTTGAACGGCCAGCCGGATATTTCCATCGGTAATGTTGTCGGTAGCAATATCGCCAATATTCTCTTTGTTATGGGGGCAATGGCACTGGTCAGCCCGTTTTTCGTCAATCACGGCACGCTGGGGCGCGATGGCGGTTTCATGCTCGGTGTTTCGGCCCTGCTGTTCGTGCTCGGCATGGTCGGCATGATTGACCGCCCTGTCGGCATTGCATTATTCGTCATTCTTATCGGCTTTACCTATTATCTTTATAGCTCGGCGCGCGAGGTTGAAGACACGGCAGAAGCCGAAGCAGGGGTCGATGAAAACCGCGTGCCCGGCGGCGCATTGGTGGCCGCAATGGTATTGCTGGTCGGCATTGCCGGTGTTGTTTGGGGGGCCGAGTTGATGGTCGATGGCGCGGTTGCTTTGGCGCGGCAATGGGGCATATCGGAGGCGGTGATTGCCTTGAGCCTTGTCGCCATCGGCACCAGCCTGCCGGAGCTTGCCGTCTCATTGGTCGCCGCCATGCGCGGCCATGCCGGTCTCGCGGTCGGCAATATTATCGGCAGCAATATTTCCAATATTTTGCTGATTTTGGGGGTCACGTCCATGGTCGCGCCTTTGCCGATATCAGACATGATGGCGCTGCGCGATATTCCCATTATGATTGGCGTGGCCTGTCTCGGTTTTATTTTCATGGCCTCGGGCCGTGCCATGTCGCGGGTCGAAGGCGGCCTCAGCCTGGCTCTTTATGCAGCCTATATGAGCTTTATTTTTTCTGCCTAGCCGTCTGTTTTATTGGACAAACCCCGCTTTGCGCGCTATCAAAATCGCGCATTCACCATTGGGAGAATCCATGAAACAGAAATTACGACGACGATAATTTTTCGCTGCCCTTTGGGCGGTGCATTCTCGTTCGCCAATTTCGTTTCATTTTAGGGGTAGACCCCCACGGATTAAAGATGACCCAATTTGATATTCTATCGCAAAGTGCCGAGCCGCAAGCGCTCCTTCAGCTTCTTGACATTGCCTTTGGCCCGGGGCGCGTCACGCGCACGGCCGAGAGGTTGCGCGAAGGCAATCGACAAATCAGCGAATATGACCGCATGGCGGTGACCAAGACCGATGGCGTGCTGGTCGGTGCGATTTCATTTTGGCCTATCGCGATTGATGAAACGGCAGGCTTATTGCTGGGGCCGCTTGCCGTGCATCCTGATATGCAGGGGCAGGGCGTCGGTTTGGCTTTGATTCAAGATGCGCTGGCGGCAATTGATGAAACCCGCTTTGCTTTCACGCTTTTGGTCGGCGATTTGCCCTATTACCAAAAATGCGATTTCTCCGTTGCGCCGACATCCGTCAAGCTGCCCGGGCCGGTTGACCCACAGCGTTTGCTGGTGCGCGGTGAGGCCAAGCTGTGTGCAGCGCTCTCGGGCATGGTTCGACGCGCGCCGGAATTGTGCTAGTTTCTCCCTTAACAGGGGAACATTATGTCCGATGAAGCAGCCAATGCATTGATGAAAATCGTTGCCGATGCCGAAAAAGCAGGGGAACCGAAAAGCGGTGAGCGCGGTCTGCCGCCCGTGCATTTATGGGAGCCCGATTATTGCGGCGATATCGGCATGAAAATCGCCCGCGATGGGCAATGGTATTATGACAATTCGCCGATTGGGCGCAAAAAACTGGTGCGGCTGTTCTCAACCATTTTGCGCCATGATGATGATGGCGAGCATTATCTTGTCACGCCGGTTGAAAAAATCCGTATCGAGGTGGAAGACGCGCCGTTTATCGCCACGCTGATGACGGTGAACGGTAAAGGACAGGAACAGATTTTGCGTTTTGAGACCAATGTCGGTGATTTCACCGAAGCCGGGCCCGATCATGCGCTGCGCTTTGAGATTGACGCAGCAAGCGGCGAGCCGTCACCCTATGTCCATGTCCGCGCGCGACTGGAAGCGCTGATTGCGCGCGCCGTGTTTTATGATTTGGTCGAACTGGCGGAAGTGCATGACGGGCAATTCGGCGTGTGGAGCCATGGTCTGTTTTTCCCAATCTCTTCCGCCGAAGCGGCCGGTGTGGCGTGAGATGGATATGATGACGGATTGGCGCAGCCGCATTGAAGCGGTGGTCGATAGAGAGTTACCCGATGCCGAAGCCTTGTCGCGCCCCGGCCAAGTCGGCGATGTGCGCATTGATGGCGGCGCGCCCAGCGAAGAAGAATGGGCGGTGGCCGGCGAGTTGCGTCTCGCCGCCGTATTGGTGCCGGTGGTGCAATATGATAGCGGCCCGGCCATTTTGCTGACGCGTCGGGCTGACCATCTCGACAAACATTCAGGCCAAGTGGCTTTTCCGGGCGGCAAAGTCGAAGAGCGCGATGCCTCGCCTGTCGCCACGGCCTTGCGCGAGGCGGAGGAAGAGATTGGCCTCAAATCGGACTTTGTTGAAGTGGCGGGGTTTCTCGACACTTATCAAACCGGCACCGGCTTTCTGATGCTGCCCGTGGTCTCCTTCGTGCAGCCCGGTTTTACATTGACACCCGATAAAAACGAAGTGGCTGATATTTTTGAAGTGCCGCTGCACCAAGCACTCGACGCCGAAAATTATGAGCGTCATCAAGTGATGTGGAAAGGTAAACAGCGTAGCTATTATTCCATGCAATATGAGGGCTATAATATTTGGGGTGCGACAGCCGGTGTGCTGATGCATATGAGCAGGAGGGTCACTGCATGATTAGGGTTCTGCTGATAAATGCGTTTTTGTTTCTATTGCCGTTTGCGCTGACCTATATTTGGGTGCGTTTTATCGCGGCGAAAAAACCCGACGCCCAAACCCGCAAATATTACGCTTTTGCCGCGCTTATCGGTCTGGGGCTGGTGGTCGCCGGCCTGTTGACCTATCGCGCCACCACGGGTGATGCGCCGGGCGGCACTTATATTTCACCGACATATAAAGACGGGGAGATTGTCCCCGGCCGGTTTGAATAGGACAGATGACCCACTTGCAAGGCACACATAGCGTTTGGCTGAAACGCAAGCAGACGCAGCTTTTATTGCAGGTGCTGAATGAAGGCGACGCAACTACGCGCTGCGTCGGCGGCTGTGTGCGCGATACACTGATGGGGGTGGCCAATGCCGATACGGAAGTCGATATGGCGACTGACTTACCGCCCAAAGAGGTTATGGCGCGGCTAAAAAAGGCCAAGATTAAATGCGTGCCGACGGGCATTAAACACGGCACCGTGTCGGCCATTCTCTATGAAGGCGAAAAAGCGCTGGTTTATGAAATCACCACTTTGCGTGTCGATATGACAACTGATGGCCGTCATGCTGAGGTGGCGTTTACCGATGATTGGCACGGCGATGCGGCGCGCCGCGATTTTACCATTAATGCGCTTTATGCCGATGCTGATGGCACATTGCATGACCCGACGGAGCAGGGCATTGCCGATATTAATGCCAAGCGTGTTCGTTTTATCGGTAACGCACAGGCGCGCATTGAAGAGGATTATTTGCGCGTTCTGCGCTATTTCCGTTTCCATTTTCGTCTGACGCCCGATCTTGCGCTTGATGCGGAAGCGCTGGCCGCTTGTCGCGGCGCAGCGGTCGCTTTGCGTGGTCTTTCAGGTGAACGTAAGCAGCAAGAAATGTATAAAATCATGTTCCTGCCGGCTGCCGATAGGGCGGTGCAGGCACTGCATGAGGCCGGTTTGTTGAGCCCTGTCATCGGTGTTGAGCCGATTGAATTTGCCGCGCTCACGGCGATGCTGAAATTCAGCGATGACCCGCTTTTGCGGCTCATGGCGCTGCTACCCTCTGCCGATGCGGCGCAAATAATGGCGACGACATTGCGTTTGTCGAAAAAACAAACCATCCGGTTGGTCAGGGCGATGGAGTTTCCGTTGGATTTGGCCGCGCTTTCCAAAGTGCTGTATTTTGACGGCGCCGAAGCGGTGGCGGATCGGGCGCTTTTGGCGCTCGCCTCATCAGGCGAAAAAGGTGTCATGGGCACCGCCTTCAAAATTGCCCTAACCGAAGCGGCACAATATAAGCGGCCAAAATTTCCACTGACCGGCCTGATGATGCAAAAAGTAGGCATGTCAGACGGCCCGGCCATGGGAAAAATGGCTTTTGCGCTCGAGCAATGGTGGGTGGATGAAGGCTTTCCCGATATTGCGGCGGTAGAGGCGGAATTGAAAAAGCGACTGGCGAAAGGCTAAGGCTTTTTCTTGCTTTCCGCTTTTGCTTTACGAAAGCCGCTAATCAGCACAATAATATTGCTGATTAGAGCAACGCTCAGGGCGACAATCATTAGAACAATCAGAATCGTGTCGAGCATGGCGGGCTCCTCTTATTATTGTTGACCAGCACCAGCACGAGTGTCGGGCTGTGTCTAACTCAATCGCATGAAAGAATTCCCCCTTATTCCCACAAGTGGTTTTCTATTGGGCAGGCAACCCGACGGGGTTGCATGCGATTCAGTTAGACGAGGGGAGGTTAGGAAATCGTTAGCCGCAAAGGCAAGCAAAATCGGATTTAACTTATTGCTTTTGAATGAAAATATTTACTTCGTCTCGGTGGTTTGACTGCGCCAAACACACCTCGCTTGCGTAAAGCGGGCTGGGGCAGCAAAGCTGCCGAGCCCTTTTAACGCCAACTCACCATAGGCGGCATGGAGCTGAGAATGCTTTCGACATTGCCGCCGGTTTTCAGGCCGAACATGGTGCCGCGGTCATATAAGAGATTGAACTCGACATAGCGGCCGCGGCGTTGCATTTGCTCGTCGCGCATCGCCTCATCATAGGGCAGGTTGATGCGCCGCGCCGCAATTTCAGGATAAACTTCGACAAAGGCGCGCCCGACATCTTGCGTGAAGGCGAAATCGGCATCCCAATCGCCGCTATCGAGATGGTCATAAAAAATGCCGCCCATGCCGCGCGTTTCATTGCGGTGCGGCAAGAAAAAGTAATGATCGCATTCTTCTTTAAAGCGCGGATAGTAAGTGGCGTCATGCTTGTCACAGGCCGCTTTGAACGCGCCGTGAAACTCAACCGTGTCTTCATGGTCTTGCCTGCGTGCCGCATCCAACATGGGCGTTAAATCGCCGCCGCCGCCAAACCAGCCCTTGGTGGTCACCACCATGCGCGTATTCATATGCGCGGTCGGCGCATTGGGGTTGGTCGGGTGAATAATCACGGAAATGCCACCGGCCCAAAAGCGCGGGTCGTCTAGAGCACCCGCCACTTGCTTGCGGAACTCTTCTGAAAACTCGCCATAAACTGTGGAGATATGCACGCCTGCTTTTTCAAATGCCGCGCCGTGCAGCATCGACATTTCGCCGCCACCCAGATCTTCAGAACCATCGCCGCGTGTCCAAGTCTTGCGTTCAAAAACCGCGCCATTGGGCTCAAGCGATTCGAGCCGCGCGCATAAATCGTCCCTTAATGTGCGGAACCAATCGGCGGCGCTTTGTTTGCGTTGATTCCAGAGAACTTCATCCACTGTCTTTTATCCTTTGCGCGCCATTGCGGCGGTTAGAATTTCGATAATCATTTCAATGCGTTGCAAGCTATGCCGCAAGCGGAAAACCGGCTGATTCATGCGTCATGGTGACACATTCAGCCAATCAAGCTCTGGCTATAGTTTGCGACCACTCGCTGCTTGTATATAAAGGTCAGGCCGTGAGGGGGCAAGAAGGAGAGCATTATGGCGGACGAACACAATTCTGCTGGCGACGAAACCAATCGTCGCGATTTTCTGTATTTGGCGACCGGCGCATTTGCCGCCATTGGTGCCGCAAATATTGCCTGGCCCCTTATCCATCAAATGAATCCTGACGCTTCGGTAAAAGCACTGGCCTCTATCGAGGTCGATTTGGCGGCCATTGAAACCGGCCAAAGCATTACCGTGACATGGCGCGGCAAGCCGGTGTTTATTCGCCGCCGCACGGAAGGCGAGATTGCCGAAGCGCGCAGCGTCGCCGAAACAGATATGCCCGACCCGCAAAATGACATTGACCGTGTGCAAAAAGACGAGTGGTTGGTGATGGTCGGCATTTGCACCCATTTGGGTTGTGTGCCGCTGGGGCAAGCTGGTGATTTTAATGGCTGGTTCTGCCCGTGCCATGGCTCGCATTACGATACATCGGGCCGTATCCGTAAAGGACCGGCACCGAAAAATCTTGAAATTCCCTCTTATGAATTTGTCGGCGATAGCCGCATCAAAATTGGATAGGACTGATAAATGAGCGGTGAGAGCACATATAATCCGAGCAATGGGTTCACCAAATGGATGGACTCGCGCCTGCCAATCTTGCGTCTGGCGCATGACAGCTTTGTTGATTATCCGACCCCGAAAAACCTCAATTATTGGTGGACTTTTGGCGGTATTTTGACCTTCTGCCTCGTCACGCAAATCATTACCGGCATTATTCTCGCCATGCATTACACGCCGCATGTCGATTTTGCCTTTAATTCGGTCGAACATATCATGCGCAACGTCAATTATGGTTGGCTCATTCGCTATATTCACGCCAATGGCGCGTCCATGTTCTTCCTCGCCGTTTATATTCATATTTTCCGCGGCCTGTATTACGGCTCATATAAAGCGCCGCGTGAAGTCTTGTGGATTTTGGGCGTTATCATTTATCTGCTGATGATGGCCGCCGCCTTTATGGGCTATGTGCTGCCATGGGGGCAAATGAGCCTGTGGGGCGCCACCGTTATCACCAATCTGTTTGGTGCCATTCCGGTGGTCGGCGAAAGCGTCGCCATTTGGTTGTGGGGCGGTTACTCAATCGACAATCCGACGCTCAATCGCTTCTTCTCGCTGCATTACCTCATCCCATTCCTGATTTTGGGTGTGGTCATTCTGCATATTTGGGCATTGCATGTGCCGGGCAATAATAATCCGGTCGGTATTTCGGTCAAAAGCAAGCAAGATACGGTGCCGTTCCACCCTTATTACACGGTGAAAGACGGCTTCGCTCTGACCGTGTTCCTTATCCTCTTTGCCTATTTCATTTTCTTCGCGCCCAATGTGCTGGGTCACGCAGATAATTACATTCAAGCCAATCCGCTGGTTACACCGGCGCATATTGTGCCGGAATGGTATTTGCTGCCCTTCTACGCCATTTTGCGCGCCGTGCCCGATAAGCTGGGCGGTGTGGCGCTGATGTTTGGTGCGATTTTCATTCTGTTCCTGCTGCCCTGGCTGGATACGTCGAAAGTGCGCTCAGCGCGCTATCGCCCGCTGTTCCGCCAATTCTACGCGCTTCTGGTGCTCGACTGCTTGCTGCTCGGCTATCTCGGCGCGCAACCGGCGGAAGGCATTTACATTGTGCTGGCGCGTATCGGCACGATTTATTACTTCGCTCATTTCCTGGTCGTCCTGCCGGTGTTGGGCATAGTCGAAAAGCCAAAAGCGGTGCCGGAATCGATATCCGAACCTGTTCTCGGCGCACAACCTGCCGAATAGGCTTTGAGGGGGAATGATGATGACGCGATTTGCTTTTAAGGCGGTTCTTGGTGCGGCCATTATGGCGCTTGGCCTGTCTGCACCTGCACATGCCGCCGGTGATGCGAAAGCACCGGCTGCGATGGAGTGGAGCTTTGACGGTTTGTTCGGCACATATGACCGCGATGCACTGCGTCGGGGCTTTCAGGTCTATAAAGAGGTTTGCGCCAGCTGCCATTCGCTGAACCAGATTGCTTTCCGCAATCTCAGCCAAGCCGGTGGGCCGGAGTTCTCTGAAGCGGAAGTCAAAGCTATTGCCCGAGAATATATCGTTGAAGACGGCCCTGATGATTATGGTGATATGTATGAGCGCGCCGCACTGCCGCGCGACAAATTCCCGTCACCCTATCCCAATGAAAACGCCGCGCGCGCTGCCAATGGCGGTGCCTATCCGCCCGATTTGTCTCTGATCAACAAGGCACGCGGTGGTGGGGCTGATTATGTTCACGCGCTGCTCAGCGGCTATGAAGATGCGCCGGAAGGCGTCGAAATGCGCCCCGGCCTTTATTACAACCCTTATATGGCCGGCGGTAAAATCGCCATGCCTGCGCCCTTGCTGGAAGAGCTTGTCGAATATAGCGACGGCACACCGGCCACGGTTGAGCAAATGTCGATGGATGTCACCCATTTCCTTAATTGGACGGCAGAGCCTGAGCTGGAGCAAAGAAAGCGCATCGGCTTTATGGTGCTCATCTATCTGACAATTTTTGCCGGATTGATGTTCTTCTCCATGCGCAAAATCTGGGCTGATTTGCACTGACTAAAAGCACCCGCTAGCCGGAACGGGTCGCCAACAGCTGACGCTGTTGGACGTTGAAGCTTCAGAAAAACTCATGAATTCAAATCCCCGCTTCAGCAATGAGGCGGGGTTTTTTAGACGTTAAAGCGGAACAGCATCACATCGCCGTCTTCGACGATGTAGTCTTTGCCTTCTTGGCGCAGGCGACCGGCATCGCGCGCGCCTGCTTCGCCGTTTAATTCCGTATAATCGGCATAGGCGATGGTTTCGGCCTTGATGAAGCCGCGTTCAAAATCCGAATGAATGACACCGGCTGCTTGTGGCGCGGCAGTGCCGCGCTTAACCGTCCAGGCGCGGCTTTCTTTCGGGCCGGCGGTGAAATAGGTGATGAGGTCAAGCAACCCATAGCCCTGACGTATCAGGCGGTTCAGCCCCGGCTCGGCAAGCCCCAACGTTTCGAGATATTCCAGCCGCTCGGCATCATCAAGTTGCGCCAATTCTTCCTCAATACGGGCGGAGATAACCACTGCTTCGGCGTTTTCTGCCGCCGCTTTTTCAGCCACTTTGGCCGACAGGCTATTGCCGCTCTCGGCGCTGTCTTCTTCGACATTGCACACATAAATAACCGGCTTTGAGGTAATCAGTTGCAGGTTTTTCCAATCGCGCGCGCGGTTTTCCGGAATATCGGCCTTGCGCGCCGGTCGCCCTTCGCGCAATTCAGCCAGCGCCAAATCGACCAATTCCAATTCGGCAATCGCTTCCTTGTCTTTGGTTGTGGCTTTTTTGCGCAAATTGGCTTCGCGTTTTTCAAGGCTTTCCAAATCGGCCAGCATTAATTCGGTTTCCACCGTATCGGCATCGGCCAGCGGGTCAATCTTGCCTTCAACATGGGTGATGTCGCTATCTTCAAAACAGCGCAGCACATGGGCAATCGCATCGACCTCGCGAATATTGGCGAGAAATTGATTGCCAAGCCCTTCGCCTTTCGACGCGCCGCGCACCAATCCGGCAATATCAACAAAACTCAAGCGGGCGGGAATGCGATTGGCCGATTGGGCGATATCGGCCAGCCGGTCCAGCCGCTCATCGGGCACGGCAACATCACCAATGTTCGGCTCAATGGTGCAGAAAGGAAAGTTTGCCGCTTGGGCGCTGGCGGTTTTGGTCAGCGCGTTGAAAAGCGTAGATTTGCCCACATTGGGCAGTCCGACAATGCCGCATTTAAATCCCATTTTCGTCTTCCTGCTCTTCCGTTTCGCCGTGCATGGCTTCCACCACACGGGTTTGATAAGTGGCGTCTTCACCTTTGGCCAGCAAAGGCGCATGGTCGCATAAAGCGGTTAAGAATTCGGCCAACCAATCGGCATCGGCTTTGGCAAAATCGCCCAGCACGTGATTATTTACTTTGGCTTTGTCACCCGGATGGCCAATGCCCAGCCTTGCGCGGCGAAAATCGGCGCCCATATGGGCATTGATGGATTTCAGGCCATTATGTCCGGCAAAGCCGCCGCCACGGCGCATGCGCAATTTACCGGGCGGTAGGTCAAGCTCGTCGTAAAACACGACAATTTGACTGCCATCAAGTTTGAAGAAGTTAACCGCCTCTGAAACGCTGACCCCGCTTTTATTCATGAAGGTTTGCGGTTTCAACAGCAGCACTTTTTCCTGCCCGATTTGCCCCTCAGCCAACAGCCCGTGATATTTTTCCCGAAACGGCACAAAATCATAGGCTGCGGCGAGCGCATCTATCGCCATAAAGCCGATATTATGGCGGTTTTTGGCATATTTGGGTTCGGGATTACCGAGGCCGACAAAAAGCTGCATAAGACACTCCCCAAAAGGGAGGTGGGGCGAAGATTACTCTTCGCCGCCTTCTTCTTCGTCGCCGCTTTCTTCTGCAGCGCCTGCTTCACCTTCGGTTTCGCCGTCTTCGCCTTCTTCACCGTCGACTGCTTCGGATTCCTCGCTCTTAAGCGCGGCCGGAGCAGCAATGGTGGCAATGGTAAAGTCGCGGTCAGAAATCACCGGTTCCACGCCTTCGGGCAATGTTACTTCCGAAATGTGGATACTGTCATTCATTTCCGCTTCCGCGAGGTCAAGCTCGATGGTTTCGGGAATATTGTCAGCCGGGCAGTTCAGTTCAACCGTATAGCGCACAACGTTCAAAACGCCGCCTTGCTTGAGGCCCGGGCAGGTTTCCTCATTGAGGAAGGTCACCGACACTTCAACGGCGATTTTCGCGCCTTTACCGAGGCGCAAGAAATCGGCATGCAGAATATCGTCGCGCACCGGATGCAATTGCACGTCACGGGCAATGGCGCGCTGTTTTTTGCCGTCAATTTCAATATCCAGCAGCGTGTTCATCATGCGGCCCGTATTGAACAGTTTTTTCACTTCGCCCAAATTAAGAGCGATACCTTCAGGGTCTTTTTTGTCCCCATAGATAACGGCCGGCACCAGTCCTTCACGACGCAATGCACGAGCGATCCCCTTACCGGCCCGTTCCCGCTTTTCAGCGGTAATTTCATAAATATCAGACATTTCTGTCTCCTTGATTAGCGATAAATCCCGACAAAACCCATGTTTTGCCGGTCAGACCGGTTTTCCTCCAGGGGTGCAAAACCGTATCGTGAGCGGGTTATAGCCGCGTCAGCGCGTGCGCGCAATGATTAATGATTTAGTCGAAAAGGCTTGAAACCGAGTGCTCATCGGTGGTGCGGCGCATCGCTTCACCAATCAATTCGGCAATTTTGATGACACCGAATTTGTCAGAGCTCAAAATCGCTTCGGTCGGTTGAATCGTGTCGGTAATCAGCAGTTTCTCAAGCTGCGAATTATTCACCCGGTTGACCGCTTCGCCCGACAAAACGCCATGCGTGATATAAGCAGAAACCGATTTCGCGCCATTGGCCAGCAAGGCTTCGGCGGCATTGCACAGCGTGCCGCCGCTATCGACAATATCATCAACCAGCAGACAATGGCGGTTGGTTACATCACCGATAATATTCATCACTTCGCTTTCACCCGCGCGTTCGCGGCGTTTATCGACAATGGCAAGGTCAGCACCAATGCGATTGCCCAATGCGCGTGTACGCACCACGCCACCGACATCAGGCGATACCACCATCAAATCTTGCCCGTTAAAGCGCGCTTTAATGTCATCGACAAATACCGGCGCAGCGAACAGATTATCGGTCGGAATATCGAAAAAGCCTTGAATTTGTCCGGCGTGCAAATCCAGCGTCAGCACGCGGTCAGCCCCCGCCGCTTCTATCAGATTGGCGACCAGCTTGGCTGAAATGGGCGTGCGCGGCCCGGGTTTGCGGTCTTGGCGGGCATAACCGAAATAGGGCAGCACAGCCGTGATGCGGCGCGCCGAGGCACGGCGCAGCGCGTCAATAATAATCAGTAATTCCATCAAATGGTCATTGGCCGGTGCCGAGGTGGATTGCACGACAAACACATCTTCGCCGCGCATATTTTCCAAAATTTCGACAAATACTTCATTATCGGCAAAGCGACGCACTGTGCTGTCAGCCAGTGGCACTTTCAAATAGGCGCTGATTTCTTCGGCCAAGGGTAAGTTGCTGTTTCCGGCAATGATTTTCATGACGACGCCCTCCGAATTGAAGTCTTGTTTTGAATAACAAAGCGGCGGGAGATTCGCTATTTCCCTTTTTGAATTATCCCCGTTTGTGTGAGTTTTTTGACAGTCCTAAATGGCTTCCCCAATCCCCCCATATCTGTCATAGTCATGTTGTCAGCGCATGGATGGTGCGTTGGCGGGGTCCAAAAAGCCTCTGGTTTGAAGCCGCAATTTATAATTGCGTATGTGGCTTAACGTTTCCCTTCGGGGCGTTAGGCCTTTTTTTTTGAATTGCTGAAAAAATTCCACCACTCCGCTCATTTGCCTGAGCCGGGGTGGCGGCGAAATAACGTCTCGGCGGAATACGTCGCGGCCGTTCCTATGGTTTCGGTTTTTCTGCGCCCCGGCACCTGCGAAAGCAGGTGTCGGTTTTGCTTTGATAGGTCGGGGCGGTGACAAAATAGAACAGACCGAAGCCGGGGCCGGTCGAATATGTCACGCCGTACGTCCCTCGCGGTTTAGGGCTACGTTCGCCGCGATGGAGGTAGAAAGGGGCAGCAGGCATGTTGACCCGCACCCCCTTGTTTCGCGGTGCTAGTGCGCCCCGACTTTTCAAAACATTTGACTCCCCATGTTTTTCTAGTTAATAATGATTATTAATAGCAGAAAGAGAAATCGGCATGACACGAAATTTGGGAACCCAGCAAACAACCTTGCAGCTCATGCGGGAAGCGCGTAACAATTGTTCCAAAGTGGTGGTGCTAGAAACCCGCGCGACTGCGCCAACCAAGCGCCGCCAACCGGCACGCATTTTGCCGTTCACAAAATCGCGTTCAGGAGGCTGACCCATGCGTTTTCTCATAGCATTTTTGCTGTTCATCACCCCGGCTGCAGCGGCTGAGTGTCCCGTCCCCTATTCCGAATTTGAAGCGAATATTCCCCATGTCGACCTCATCGAATGTCCGAAAAACAAACCCGATAGCGAGCTTGGGTTTTGCCGC
>RFZE01000032.1 GCA_009920875.1 Alphaproteobacteria bacterium
GCTTTCTTCTTGCGCCAGTCGCATATCGAGATTGCCGCCCAGCTGAATATCCGTGCCGCGCCCCGCCATATTGGTGGCAATGGTCACCGCGCCCGGCACACCGGCCTGCGCGATGATTTGCGCCTCTTGTTCGTGATAGCGCGCATTCAACACATTATGTTTAATCTTTTTGGCTTTCAGCGCGGCGGCCAATTCCTCCGATTTCTCAATCGAGGTGGTGCCGACCAAAACCGGTTGGTTCTTGGCTTGGCATTCTTCCACCAATTCGATAATGGCGGCGGTTTTTTCAGCCGCCGTGCGGTAAATCGCGTCGTCCTCATCGGCGCGCGCAATATCCGTATTGGTCGGAATTTCGAGCACATCAAGGCCGTATATATCCATAAATTCTTCCGCCTCGGTCAGCGCCGTGCCAGTCATGCCCGACAATGTCTCATAAAGGCGGAAATAATTTTGAAACGTAATGCTGGCCAAAGTTTGGTTTTCCGGCTGAATGGCGACATTTTCTTTTGCTTCCAAAGCCTGATGCAACCCGTCGGAAAAACGCCGCCCTTCCATCATGCGGCCGGTAAACTCATCAATGATAATCACCTGACCGGCCTCACCGGCGCCACGGACAATATAATCGCGGTCTTTTTGGAACAGAATATGGGCGCGCAGCGCATTGGTGACGTGATGCACAAGCGTGACATTTTGAATGTCGTAAATCGATGCGTCTTCTTCCAAAAAGCCGTTCTCAATAAGCAGTTTTTCCATATGCTCATTGCCCTCATCCGACAGATTGACGGTTTTGGTTTTCTCGTCCAATTCGTAATCTTCTTCGCCCAATTGCGGCACCAATTTATCAATGCCGACATAGAGGTCAGTGCGGTCTTCCAAAGGTCCGGAAATAATCAGCGGGGTGCGCGCCTCGTCAATGAGAATGCTGTCCACCTCATCGACAATGGCAAAGCCGTGGCCGCGCTGGCACATATCGGCGCGCGCATATTTCATATTGTCGCGCAAATAATCAAAACCCAGCTCATTATTGGTGGCATAGGTAATGTCTGCCGCATAAGCGCTTTTGCGCGCTTCATCATCCATATCATGGACAATGCAGCCGACGCTCAACCCCAAAGCCTCATGCACGACGCGCATCCAATCGGCATCGCGTTGGGCGAGATAATCATTGACCGTCACCACATGCACGGGGCGGCCCGACAGGGCGTTCAAATAGCATGGCAAAGTGGCGACAAGCGTTTTGCCTTCGCCGGTTTTCATTTCCGAAATGGCGCCATCATGCAACACCATGCCGCCAATCATTTGCACATCATAATGGCGTTGGCCCAATGTGCGGCGCGACGCTTCGCGCACTGCGGCAAAGGCTTCTTCAAGAATATCGTCAAGCGTTTCGCCATTGGCGAGGCGGGTTTTGAACTCTTGCGTTTTGGCCTTTAATGCGGCGTCATCAAGCCGCTCAAAATCAGCTTCCAGCGCATTTATGCGCGCCAGACGCGCACTATAGCGGCGCAGCTTGCGGTCATTGGCAGACCCGAAAAAGCGCTTGGCGATGGATGAAAGACCGAGCATGAAAACCCCTCACTAAATGGCGCGGCACGGCGGTTGGAAAGTCATGCTTCCAACAAGCCACTAGCTGATGTAGGGAACGGCGGAGCGCATGTCAATCGGCGCGGGAAACTCAATCTTTTTCAACATGAAACTGTTACGCGCAAAACCACTTGTTAAATCGCCCCTGCGCCGTCAATATGCAGCGCAAAGAGTGATAAAGGGTAAATTTATGCAGTTTCGGTTAACAATCGGTAAAGCTATTTTGGTTTCGGCGCTGTCGCTGGCAAGCTTTGGCACGCAAGCGCAGGACTTACCGGCCAATACGGTGGCGACGGTCAATGGTATGGCCATTACCTATGATGATATTTCGATGGCTGAAGATGAGCTTATCGGTCTGGTCGGCCAATTGCCGGAACGTCAGCGTTTTGAGACGCTGGTCGGCTATATGGTGGATCGCATTTTGGCGGCGGAAGCGGCGCGTGATGCGGGCTTGGAAAACACGCCGGAAGTCGCCAAGCGCATTGACTTTATGAAACAAAAAGCCCTGCAAGATGTGTTTGTCGGGCAAAAGCTGATGCAGCGCGTTTCGGAAGAGCGGGTTGCAAGCTATTATCAAGACAATATTGTCGCCGGGCCGAAACAGGAAGAAGTGCGCGCGCGGCATATTTTACTCGACACGCGCAAAGAAGCCGAAGCGGTGATTGCGGCGGTCAAAAATGGCGGCGATTTTATCGAATTGGCAAAATCACGCTCGAAAGGTCCGAGCGGTGCCGGTGGCGGCGATCTCGGCTATTTTGACAAAGACGCTATGGTGGCGCCGTTTTCCGAAGCCGCTTTCAAGCTGAAAAAGGGTAAGATTTCCGAGCCGGTGAAAACGCAATTCGGTTGGCATGTCATTAAATTGGAAGACCGTCGCAGCAAGCCGACACCGCCTTTGGATGAGGTGCGCGATCAGATTTATCAAATTCTCATCAGCGAAGCGCGTCGCGAGATTTACAATGAAATGCGCGAAGGCGCAGATGTGCAATTCGTCAATATTGCGCCGAGCGCCGAATAGGCCGGATATATAAGAGACAATATGGTGAAGAAATTACCCGTTTCGCCTTTGGCACCGAAAAAATCGGCCAAGCCGAAGCCGCTTGCCGGCATGCGTTTGAGCGCAATGGCCAGTGGCGCGCGCTATAAGGGCCGCGATGATGTGCTGCTGGTTGAACTGGACAAAGCGGCACGCATTGCCGGTGTGTTCACCCGCTCAAAAATGCCATCGGCGGCGGTCGATTTATCGCGCGCTCATTTGGCCGCGACAAAGGGTCGGGGGCGCGCCATTTTGGTCAATGCCGGTAATGCCAATGCTTTTACCGGCGCGGCCGGAGCCAAAGCGGCGGCGCTGACGGCAAAGGTGGCGGCCCAAAAAATCGGCTGCGCGCCGCATGATGTTTTGGTCGCCTCCACCGGTGTCATTGGCGAAGTGCTGGAAACCGCACCGCTGCTCAAAGCGCTTGAAAAAGCCGATGGCAAGGCCGATTGGCAAGCCGCGGCGCGCGCCATTATGACAACCGATACATTCCCCAAATTGGCCAGCGCCAGTGCCAAATTTGGCAATCAGACGATAACCCTGACCGGCATTGCCAAAGGCTCGGGCATGATTGCCCCCGATATGGCGACCATGCTGGCTTTTGTTTTCACCGATGCCGCTTTGCCGGTCGGGGTTTTGAAAAAATTATTGAGCGCGGCCAATGCCGACAGTTTTAATTGCGTCACCGTCGATGGAGATACATCGACTTCGGATACATGTTTGCTGGTCGCCACCGGTGCCAAGCCGATCAACGGCGCGGCGATAAAAAGCGCTGACGATAAAAGGCTGGCAGCCTTCAAAAAGGCACTGTCGCGGCTCATGCAAGGTCTCGCGCAGCAAGTGGCGCGCGATGGCGAGGGCATCACCAAGCTCATGACCATTGAAGTGAGCGGTGCAGAAAATAATGCGGCGGCGCGCCAAATTGCTTTGGCCATCGGCAATTCGCCCTTGGTCAAAACCGCCATTGCCGGTGGTGACGCCAATTGGGGACGCATTGTCATGGCGGTCGGCAAGTCGGGCGAAAAGGCCGCACGCGATAAATTGGCCATTTCCATTGGCGGGGTCAAAGTGGCGCGGCAGGGCAAGGTCGTGCCCGGCTATAGAGAAGCGCCGGTGGCGCGCCATATGAAGGGCAAGGAAATATCCATTGCCGTCAATGTCGGCGTGAAAAGCGGCAAGGGCGCGGGGCAAGCGCGTATTTGGGCCAGCGATTTGACGCATGGCTATATTTCCATCAATGCCGATTACCGCAGCTAATATCATTTTCGTGGTGGCCTGCGCGCTGGTCGATGGCGATGGCCGCGTTTTGGTGGCTGAGCGGCCCGCCGGTAAAAACATGGCCGGCCTGTGGGAGTTTCCGGGCGGCAAAGTCGAGACCGGTGAAACGCCTGAATCGGCGTTGATACGCGAATTGAAAGAAGAATTATCCATCGATGTGACAGCGGCCTGCCTCGCGCCGCTGAGTTTTGCCAGCCATGCCTATGATGATTTTCATTTGCTGATGCCGCTTTATGTGTGTCGCAAATGGGACGGGCAAATTGCGCCGCTTGAGGGCCAAAACACGCAATGGCTTAGGCCGCGTGACTTGTTCGACCTGCCCATGCCGCCGGCCGATAAACCGCTGATTGCGGCTTTGCGCGATGCGGTTTAGTTTTTCGGCTCGGCCTTGGCGGGCAGGGCGCTTTCGTCAAAACGGGTAATTGGCTCGCCTTCCTTATGCCTCTCGCCGTGTCGCTCATGCGGCGCCCAACCGGCCAAATAGCATAATTCAAATTGCGCCACCGCTTTGCCGTCTTCTTGCGTGGCGACGCTGAATTGCGCCAGCGCGGCGCGCAGCACATCGCGGCGCAGAAAATGCTTTGGCCGTGCCGTCAGCACATTGGCCTCGCCCATGCCACGCAAATCATCGAGCAGTTTAAGCGGTTCTTGATAGCGCACCGCCACCATATCGCTATCAGCCACCGGCAAGGCGAAACCGGCGCGCTGCATCAGCCCGGCCAAATCTTGCAAATCGGCAAATGGGTGAATATGCGGCTGCACCCCGCCCAGCAGGCTGGCCTCGCTATTCAAAAAAGCGGCGCGCAATTCGGCCAATGTCGCGCCGCCGGGCAGGGCGGCGAGAAACAGCCCATCGGGTTTCAGCGCATGGCGTATTTGCAGCAAAGCGCCGGGCAAATCATTGACATGGTGCAGCCCCCAAAGGGCGACGATTAAATCAAGGCTGTGCGCTTTTATCGGCAGTTTTTCTTCATCGAGCACCAACCCGCCTTGCGGCACAAGGGCATGCGTCAAATCGGCTTCAATCAACCGGCCGATGCGTGCGCCACGCTGTGTCGCCAGCGCCTTGTGCAATATACCGCCCGATGCGCCGAGGCACAGCGCCGTGTCAAATTGCCGGTTTTGCAGCGCAATGCGACCGGCCAAATCTTCCGCCGCGCGGCGCAGCAAAAAATCATAATCAGCCAGCTTGGCGGCGCGGCGCGTGCGGTTTTGGCGCAAGCGCTGACGGTCAAATATATGCGGGACTTCTCGGCTCATAGCGGGCAATATGACATTGATGGCTTTAAAAACAATGATAAATCAGGGTCGCAGCACACCGCTTTCTTGGGTCACCAATGCTTTGGTTCCCCCCGCTTGTCCGGTTTGCTTGAAACCGGTGGCCGGCGATGACGGGCTGTGCGCGGCGTGCTGGCGGGATATTCAATTTATTTCCGGGCCGGTTTGTCGGCGCACCGGCCTGCCCATGCCGATTGATCTGGGCGAGGAGAACATAAGCCCTTTGGCGCGGGCACAGCCGCCGCCCTATGATAAGGCGCGCGCCGTCTTTGCCTATAAGGATAGCGGTGCGGCGCTCATCAAACGCATGAAGTTTGGCGACCGACCGGAATTGGCGCAGCTTTTGGCACGGCTCATATATAGCCGCTTGCCGCATATGCTGCCGCGTCATGCCTTATTGCTGCCCGTGCCCTTGCACAGGCGGCGGCTTTTATGGCGGCGGTTCAATCAATCGGCTGAATTATGCCGTCACCTTGCCAAATTGAGCGGACAAAGCATGGCGCTTGAGGCGGTGGTGCGCATTCGCCCGACGCCGCAACAAATCGGCCTGACGCGGGCCGGCCGCAAACGCAATTTACGCGGTGCTTTTGCCGTGCCGGAGCGTGAAAAGCCCAAGCTCAAAGGGCGCGCCGTGGTGATTGTCGATGATGTGCTGACCACCGGCGCAACCGTGGAAGCGATGGCGCGCATCTTGCGTCGCGCCGGAGCCGCGCCTATTAATGTGGTGACGGCAGCGCGCGTGGTGTTGGCCGAGCGCGTTTAAAGGGGCAGAAAAGCAAGATGAAAATCGCTTGTGTGCAAATGACCAGTGCCTGCGACCCGGCCGCTAACCTGCCGGTCATTGCGGCGCGGATAAAAACAGCCGCCGCGCAAGGCGCGCGGCTTGTTGCCTTGCCCGAGACTTGCAGCTTTATGGAAAAAAACCGTAAAGCCATGCAAGCGCGTCTCGAGCGTCAAACCGACAGCGCCGTATTGGCCGCGCTGCAAACCATGGCGCAGGACAATGATATTTTCCTGCTGGTCGGTTCGCTCATATTGGCTGATGAAAAAAGCGATAAGGCGGTCAATCGCTCATTATTGATTGCGCCGGACGGCACGGTGCAGGCGCAATATGACAAAATTCATATGTTTGATGTGGCGCTGGAAAATGGCGAAAGCCACCGCGAAAGCGCTGCCTATCAGGCCGGTGACAAGCTGGTCGTTACCCAAGCCGATGGCGTCTCATTGGGCTTGAGCATTTGTTATGATGTGCGCTTTCCGGCACTGTATCGCCGCTTGGCCGAAGCCGGCGCGCAAGTGATTTTCGTGCCGTCGGCCTTTACCAAACAAACCGGCGCAGCGCATTGGCATATTTTGCTGCGCGCCCGTGCCATTGAAACCGGCTGCTTTATCGTCGCTCCGGCGCAAATCGGCGTCCATGAAAACGGTCGCGAAACTTATGGTCACAGTCTGATTATTGACCCATGGGGCGAGATTTTGGCAGAAGCATCAGACGATGATGAGGTGATTATCGCCGCAATGGATGTGGCTTTGGTTGACAAAGCGCGGCGGCAAATTCCTGCCCTTCATCACGGGGCGGCTTATCGATTGCCCGAAGGCGGGCCCGGGCAAGATTAGCCCCGCAATAATTGCTCGGTTAAGACGCTTTGCGCGCCACCGCCATATAATTAACGCTCATATCGCCGCTTTGCCGCCATTTATCGGTCAGCGGGTTAAAGCTCACACCGGTTGAGGTGAACAGCTCAAGACCGGCTTTATCGGCGATATTTTCCAATTCTTTCGGGGTGATGAATTTATCCCATTCATGGGTGCCGCGCGGCAGCCAGCGCAACACATATTCGGCGCCGATAATGGCCAAAGCAAAGGCTTTCATGGTGCGATTGAGGGTCGCCAAAAACATAATCGCTTGCGGTCGCATTAATTGCCCGCAGGCGCTCATAAAGGCTTGCGGGTCGGCGACATGTTCGATGACTTCCATGTTTAAAATGGCGTCAAATGTTTCACCCTCAACGACCAATTGCTCGGCCGTGACGGCGCGATAATCAATGGCGAGGCCCTGTTGTTCGGCGTGCAAGGCGGCGGTTTTGATATTGGCTTTGGCGGCATCAGCTCCGACCACATCCGCCCCGAGCCGCGCCATCGGTTCGCTCAATAAGCCGCCGCCGCAGCCAATATCCAATAGGCGCAAGCCTTGCAATGGCTTATCGGCATGCGGGTCGCGGTCAAATTGTGCGCATAATTTATCACGAATATAGGCCAATCGTGTCGGGTTGAATTTGTGCAAGGGCTTAAATTGGCCGTGGGGATTCCACCAATCCTCCGCCATGGCGGTGAATTTGGCCAATTCATCGGGGTCGATTGTCGTGCTCGCTTCTTCACTGGCCCGATTGCTGTCGTTCATCTCGCATCCTTTCCGATGGCGCGGGTGCTGTTTTGACTATGCAGGCGCGCGCTTACGCCCTATATAGGCGCGATTGAAGCGAAAGAAAACGCGAAAGAGGCAATGGCACGTTTGGTCATGAAATTTGGCGGCACGTCGGTCGGTGATATTGATCGCATCCGCAATGTCGCCGCGCATGTGGCGCGCGAAGTCAACGCCGGCCACGAAGTGGCGGTTGTGGTTTCGGCCATGTCGGGTGAGACCAATCGTCTGGTCGGGCTGACCCGTGATGTGGCGCGGCTGCATGATGCGCGCGAATATGATGTCGTCGTATCGGCCGGTGAACAAGTCAGCGTCGGGCTTTTGGCCATGGCTTTGCAGGATTTAGGCATTGCTGCACGTTCTTGGCTGGGCTGGCAAATTGCCATGAAAACCAGCGATGTGCACGGTGCGGCGCGTATTGAAGATATTGATGTCGCCGCTATGGAAGAACAATTTGCCGAAGGTCGTGTGGCGGTAATCGCCGGTTTTCAAGGCATTAGCCATAATGGTCGCATCACCACTTTGGGGCGCGGCGGCTCTGATACCAGCGCCGTTGCGGTGGCGGCCGCTTTAAAGGCCGATCGTTGCGATATTTATACGGATGTTGACGGCGTTTACACCACCGATCCGCGCATGGTGCCGGCGGCGCAAAAAATGCATCGCATTTCCTATGAGGAAATGCTGGAAATGGCCTCTTTAGGGGCGAAAGTGCTGCAAACGCGCTCGGTCGAATTGGCGATGAGCCATCATGTGCGCTTGCAAGTGCGCTCAAGCTTTGATGCGCCCGATGACCCGAAATTCGAAAAAATGGCGGCAGATGATATAGTCGGCACGCTTATCTGTGATGAGGATGAGATTATGGAACATGAGATTGTCAGCGGTATCGCCTATGCCCGCAATGAAGCCAAGCTGACCCTTTTGGGCGTGCCCGACCGACCGGGTGTGGCAGCGCAGATTTTCGGCCCGCTCGCCGATGCGGCGGTCAATGTCGACATGATTGTGCAAAACATGTCGCCCGACGGCAAAACCACGGATGTCACTTTTACCGTGTCGCAAGATGAGATCGAGCGCGCCGTGAAGGTGATTGAGGCGGAAAAAGACAGGCTTGATTACGACCGGTTGCAAAGCGCCCCCGATATGGCCAAAATATCGATTATCGGTGTCGGCATGCGCAGCCATGCCGGTGTGGCACAAAAAATGTTCCGCGAATTGGCCGCGCAAGACATTAATATTCATGTGATTTCGACATCGGAAATCAAAATATCAGTGCTGATTGACGCTGATTATGTAGAACCGGCCGTGCGCGCGCTGCATGCCGCTTACGGCCTTGACGAGGAGGCTGCCGGTTAAATCGCCTGCGCGATTATTTCCGGCTCGAAAAAAAGTGCCCCTTTCTGCTGAAGGACCCCGGATTTTGCTGCGCCGCCTGCGTCAGGTCATGGCCGATGGCGGTGAGCGGCAAGTGCGGCTTGATAAAATCGTGCAATTGATTGCCGCCAGTATGAACACGGCCGTGTGTTCGGTCTATTTGCGCCGTGGCCGTGACGGCTTGGAATTATGCGCCACAGAAGGGCTGAACCCCGATGCGGTGCACCAGACCGTATTGCATATTGGCGAAGGTCTGGTCGGCGATATTGCGCAACATAAGCGTCCGCTTAATTTGGCCGATGCACCGTCCCATCCGCGCTTTGCCTATCGCCCGGAAACCGGCGAAGACCCGTTTTTGAGCTTTGTCGGTGTGCCGGTTTTGCGCGGCGGCGACGTGACCGGTGTGCTGGTGGTGCAGAATATCAAAAAGCGCAATTTTGCCGACCAAGAAGTCGAAGCGCTGCAAACCGTCGCCATGGTGCTGGCGGAAATGCTGTCGGCCAGTGGCGAGGAAACCGCTGATGACGATGCCGATCCCGATGCGCCACGGGTTTTCAAAGGCCGCGGTCTGACCGACGGCTTGGCCATGGGGCATGTTGTCTTGCACGAACCGCGTGTGGAGGTCACCCGGCTTATTAGCGATGACGCCGATGAAGAGGATGCGCGTCTGTCGGCGGCGATTTATAAATTGCGCCGCAATGTTGATGATTTGCTGGCAACGGAAGATGTCAGCCATGCCGGTGAGCATTTGCAGGTATTGGAAGCCTATCGCATGTTCGCCAATGACCGCGGTTGGCTGCGCCGCATGCGCGACGCCATCGGCACCGGCCTGACGGCGGAGGCGGCGGTCGAACGTGTCAATAATGCCATGCGCGCCAGGCTTGGTGGGCGGCGCGATGCCTATTTGCGCGACCGGCTGCATGATTTTGAAGATTTGTCGAACCGGCTTTTGCGCATTTTGTCAGGCCGTGCCGAATTGGCTTCGCAAGATAAATTGCCGCGCGATGCGATTTTGTTGGCCCGCACAATGGGGCCGGCCGAACTATTGGATTATGACCGCAAAAAATTGCGTGGGTTGGTGTTGGAAGAAAGTGCGCTGGGTGCCCATGTGGCGATTGTCGCGCGCGCCCTGAATCTGCCTATGCTGGGGGATGCGCGCGGCATCATCAATGCGGCACGCGAGGGCCAGGAAATCATTCTCGATACGGATAGTGATGAGGCGCATCTCAATCCACCCAGCGATATTATTGAGGCTTATTCCAATCGCGCGCGCTTGCGCGCCAAGCGTATGCAACGTTATGCACGCATTAAACATTTGCCCGCCGTGACCCGTGACGGTGAGGAAATTCGGCTCGATAAAAATGCCGGTCTGATGGTCGATGTGGAAACGCTGGCGGATAGCGGGGCCGAGAATATCGGTCTTTTCCGCACGGAATTGCAATTCATGGTATCGGCCCGTCTGCCGCGGCAAAGCGAGCAAGAAGAGGTTTATCGTGCCGTGCTTGATAAAGCCGGCGACCGCGATGTGGTGTTTCGCACGCTCGATGTCGGCGGCGATAAAGTGCTGCCTTATTTGCGCATGGCAGGCGAAGAAAATCCGGCCATGGGCTGGCGCGCGACGCGCGTGGCAATGGACCGGCCGGCTTTGGTGCGGGTGCAATTACGCGCCCTTTTGCGCGCTGCAGCGGGGCGCAAATTATCGCTCATGTTCCCACTCATCACGACATTGGAAGAATTCACAAAAAGCCGCGATATGTTGTTTGCCGAGCGTGACCGTCTTGAAAGCTTTGGTCATCAAACGCCGGAAAAAATTGAAATCGGCGCCATGCTGGAAGTGCCGGCCTTGGTGTTTCAGCTCGACCAGCTTTTGCCGCATTTGGATTTTCTCTCCGTCGGCACGAATGATTTGATGCAGTTTTTCTTTGCCGCTGATCGCGGTAATCCGCAAACCAGCGATCGCTATGATTTTCTCTCGCTTTCCGCCATGCGGCTCTTGGCGCAAGTGCGCGAGATTTGCGCGGCGCATCATGTGTCGGTGTCAATATGCGGTGAATTGGGCGGCCGACCGCTAGAAGCCATGGCGCTTTTGGGGCTGGGGTTTCGACGCTTTTCGCTGCCTTCAGCTTCAATCGGGCCGGTTAAGCGCACTGTGCGTTCGGTCAATTCACAAAGATTGGCCGTTGCCGTGGCCGATGCAATGAATAAAAATTGCTCTGATTTGCGTCCGCTTATGCGTCAAATCGCAGATGCACAGGGCGTCAGATTGTGATACTCATGGCGACTGAACGAAGCACCGAAAGGGCAAAAAAATGAGTGAAGGCGAAACCGCCGCAACAAGCGAGAAAATTGGCGGCATTTTGCGCGACGCGCGCGAAGCCGCCAATGCGACGCTTGATGATATTTCGGCGCTGTTGAAAATCCGCTCGGATCATTTGCAGGCTTTGGAAAATGATGATTTCGAACGCCTGCCGGGCAGCGTTTATGCTATCGGTTTTATTCGCACTTATGCCACCCATTTGGGGCTTAATGCGGGTGAGCTTATTGAACGCTATAAGGCGGCGGTCGCCGTGCCGCATTTGGAAGACCAAGGCCCCAATCCGCAAACCGACATTGAGCCGATTTCCGGCGCTTTGAAAATCTCCATTGGCGTGGCGGCAGTCTTTGTCGTTTACATTCTCTGGCTGATTGCCGGCGGTGCCGGTGATGACGGTAATAATTCGCGCCTTGCCGAAACTGCAGCACCGGCCCGCGAAGTGCCGATTGAAGGCAGCCCGGAAGCGCCGGCGGCACAGCCGCCAGCCGATCAAACTGTCGCAGCGCCGCGCGCGCCGCAAGCACCCATTGCCGCCGCACCGGCCGACACAGCGTCGGTCAATACGGCTGATGCGGCTGCGGTTGAGGTTAATGAAATCAGTCCGCTCGGCAGCCAAGCGGCGGAAAATGCGACGGTGGAAATTCGTGCCGCGCGGCGCACATGGATGCGCATAGAAAGCAATGAGGGGCGGGTGCTTTTTTCATCAATTATCAGAAAAGGCGAAGGTTTTACTCTTGCTTATAATGCCTACACATTGGCCACGCGTGATGCCGGTGCGCTGGAATTTTTCGTCAACGATGTGTCTGTCGGTTCGGTCGGCAGACGTGGCCAGATTTTGACGGCACGCAAAATTGAGCGGGCGTCAATATTGGCCAAATCGCGTTAGCGGGACGCATGCTCAGACCTTGGCGACATATTGAACGGCGCAAAAGCCGTCAAATCATGGTCGGTGATTTGGCCGTCGGCGGAGACGCGCCGATTGCCGTGCAATCCATGACCAATACGCCGAGCGATGATGCGGCGGCGACCATTGCGCAAGTCAAAGACTTGGAGGAAGCCGGAGCCGATATTGTTCGCGTCTCATGTCCTGATGAGGCGGCGACAAAAGCGTTAAAAGAAATTGTCGATGCGGCGCATGTGCCGATTGTTGCCGATATTCATTTTCACTATCGCCGCGCCATTGAAGCGGCGGAAGCGGGGGCGGCGTGTTTGCGCATTAATCCCGGCAATATTGGCGATGATAAGCGCGTCGGCGAAGTGGTGGCGGCGGCTAAAGCTAATGGCTGTTCCATGCGCATTGGCGTCAATGCCGGGTCATTGGAAAAACATTTGCTCGAGCAATATGGCGAGCCGTGCCCCGATGCGATGGTTGATAGCGCGCTTTACCATGTCGATTTATTGGAGCGACACGGTTTTGACCAATATAAAATCTCGGTCAAAGCGTCGGATGTTTTCATGTCGGTGGCGGCTTATCAAAAACTGGCCGAGGCGGTCGATTGTCCTTTGCATATCGGCATTACCGAAGCCGGCGGGCTGATGAGCGGCACGGTGAAATCGGCCATCGGTCTCGGCAATCTCCTATGGGCAGGCATTGGCGATACCATTCGTGTGTCGCTTTCTTCCGACCCGGTCGATGAGGTGAAGGTCGGTTTTGAAATGCTCAAAAGCTTGGGGCTCAGGCATCGCGGGGTGACGATTATTTCATGCCCGTCATGCGCGCGCCAAGGTTTTGACGTCATCAAAACCGTGCAGACGCTGGAGCAGCGTTTGGCGCATATTGCCGAGCCGATTACCCTGTCGATTATCGGCTGTGTGGTCAATGGACCGGGCGAGGCGCGCGAGACCGATATCGGTTTTACCGGTGGCGGCAGCGAAGCGGGCATGGTCTATCTGGCCGGTCAGCCCGACCATAAAAAGCCGCATGACGAAATGGTCGACCATTTGGTCGAATTGGTGGAAAGCAAAGTGGCCGAAATGGCGGCGCAAAAAGCAATTAAGGGAAATTAGCCATGTTACCGGTTGAACGGCTCGACGCCATTTTGGCGCGCGCTGAAGCATTGCAGGAAGAAATGAACGGCGAATTGCCGCCCGAGCGTTTTGTCGAATTGTCGAAAGAATATGCCGAGATTGACCCGCTGGTGGCGGCTATTCGTGACTATCGCGCGGCGCTTTCTGAGGCGGAAGATTTGCGCGCCTTGATTGCCGGTGATGATGCGGAAATGGCGGAGCTGGCGGAGCTGGAATTGCCCGCGCTGGATGAAAAATTGCCTGATATGGAATCGGCATTGGAAATTCTTTTGCTGCCGAAAGACAGCGCCGATGAATTAAACGTAATTGTCGAAGTGCGCGCCGGCACGGGCGGTGATGAAGCGGCGCTGTTTGCCGGTGATTTGTTTCGCATGTATACGCGCTATGCCGATATTCTCGGCTGGAAATCTGAGATTATCAGCCAATCGGAAGGCGAGGTCGGCGGCTATAAGGAGATTGTCACGGCCATTCGCGGCAAGGGCGTATTTGCCCGTTTGAAATTTGAAAGCGGCGTGCACCGCGTGCAACGCGTGCCGGAAACCGAAAGCGGTGGGCGCATTCATACCTCGGCCGCCACGGTTGCGGTCTTGCCCGAACCCGAAGAAGTCGATGTGAAAATCGAAGAGAAAGATTTGCGTGTCGACGTGTTTCGCGCTTCCGGCCCGGGCGGTCAATCGGTCAACACCACAGACAGTGCGGTGCGTATCACCCATTTGCCGACCGGCATTACCGTGTCGCAGCAAGATGAAAAATCGCAGCACAAAAACCGCGCCAAGGCGATGCAGGTTTTGCGTGCCAGGCTTTTTGAGGCCGAACGCGAACGTGCCGACAGCGCCCGCGCCGCCGATCGCAAAAGCCAAGTCGGCTCGGGCGATCGCTCGGAGCGCATTCGCACCTATAATTTCCCGCAAGGGCGCGTTACCGATCACCGCATTAATTTGACCCTGCACAAGCTGGAAAAAATTCTGGCCGGTGACGGGCTTGATGAAATGGTCGATGCGCTTATTCGCGAAGACCAGACGCAGCGCCTCGCTGCTGTCGATGAGACGGCGTGAGCAAGCCCCGCAATTTTGCCGAATTGCAGCGTCAGATGACGCACATATTGCGCGCTGCCGGATGCGAAACGGCGACATTGGATGCGCGGCTTTTGCTGG
>RFZE01000033.1 GCA_009920875.1 Alphaproteobacteria bacterium
TCCACGTGGGGCAAATGGCGAAGCTTTGGCGATGGCAGCGCGCGCCGGAGCACAAATCGCCGATGCCGAATTTGTACAATTTCATCCGACCGCCCTGACCGGCCCGTTTACGCATGGCGACGACCCGGCCCCGCTGGCCACCGAGGCACTGCGCGGCGAAGGCGCGCAATTGGTTAATGCGGAGGGGCATCGCTTCATGCCCGATATTGACCCGCGCGCCGAACTGGCACCGCGCGATGTGGTGGCACGCGCCGTATTTGATGAAATAAACCGCACCGGCTCCGTCGGGCTGGATTTACGCCCCAATGGCATTGCAGCAAATTTGGCGACACGGTTTCCGACACTGGCCGAGCAATGCCGCAAAAACAATATTGACCCGACAGTCACGCCCTTACCGATTGCCCCGGCGACGCATTTTCATATGGGCGGCATTAAAACCGACTATTATGGGCGCACCGGCCTGCAAGGGCTTTGGGCCTGTGGTGAAGTCGCGTCAACCGGCTTGCATGGCGGCAATCGTCTTGCCAGTAATTCATTACTGGAAGCGCTGGTTTTCGGCGCGCGCATTGCCGAGGATGTCAATAATATCATACCCTTAACCATGACTGCCAAACCGGCGCAACCGGCGACCCTACCGGCCACGGATAAGGCTTTGCTGGCTCCGGCAGTGCAGACATTGCGCCGACTTATGAGCCGTCATGTCGGCGTGCAACGCGAAGCTGACGGCCTGATTTATACGCTGCACGAATTGGAACGCCTGCAACGCGCCGCCGCCGGTATGGCGCCTTTCACCAATATGGTCTTGGCGGCACAATTCGTCACCATGGCCGCTTTGCTGCGCGAAGAAAGTCGCGGCGGTCATGCGCGCCGTGATTTTCCCGAAAAAAGCGATGCCGCGCATAGCGTACTCACCTTGCGCAGTCTCAATGATGCTTATGACGTGCTGCCGCCGGTCGATGCCGGTTTCGCGGAAACCGCTATACACAATAAGCAGCAGGCCAAATAAGCAGAGCGATTATGCACATCATCACCGATGCTTTACCGATTTTACCGGCCGATATGGTTGCCCAAGCGGTTGAGGCCGCGCTGGCCGAAGATTGGCAGAGCAATGGCGATATCACGTCGCAAGCGGTCATCCCGCCAAATGCCCAAGCCCATGCAATTATCCGCGCCCGCGAAATCGGCGTGCTGGCCGGGCTTGATTTGGCCGAGGCGGCGTTTCTGGCCCATAATAGCGGCCTGAAGGTCAACCGCCATTTGGAAGACGGGGGGCGTCTGCTAGCAGGCGATGATGTCGCGACCATTATCGGACCGGCGCGCGCACTTTTGGCGGCCGAGCGCGTGGCGCTGAATTATCTCGGTCATTTATCAGGCATTGCCAGCAAAACCGCGCGCTTGGTCGATGCGATTGCCGACAGCAAAGCGACAATTTGCGATACCCGCAAAACCACACCTGGCCTGCGTGCGCTTGAAAAATATGCGGTGCGCGCCGGTGGCGCGGCCAATCACCGTTTCGGCCTATATGATGCGGTGTTGATTAAGGACAATCACATTGCCGTTGCCGGTGGTATTGCAGCAGCCCTTAAGGCGGCACAAGACAGGGCGGACGGCGTGCCGATTGAAATTGAGGTTGATACGCTGGCGCAATTTACCGAGGCGCTGGACAGCGGCGCGCAAATCGTGCTGCTCGATAATATGCCGCCCGATATGTTGCGCCAAGCGGTTGAAATGAACAAAGGCCGCGCCGTGCTGGAGGCCTCGGGCCGTGTGAACGAAGAAACCGTGCGCGCCATTGCCGAAAGCGGAGTGGATTATATTTCTGTCGGCGCACTGACCCATTCGGCGCGCACGCTAGATCTCGGCTTGGATATTGATATCAGTTAAAAATCGCGGACCTGACGGTCATTATAGAAAATATGGCGCCCGATTTTGGCCAGCTTGACCATAGAGCGGTTCCAATAAGGATCGACATAATCGGCATGATAATGCGTCGCCCGTGCTGTCGCCGGTCCGGCTCGCACATTGACCAGCTTATTGCCCGCCATGCGCAAGGCTTTGCGCCATAAGACACGATGCTTGGGGCGGTCTGACAGCCCGTCACAGGCAAATGAAAACTGGCATTTATGACGACGATATTGGCCTTGAAACACCACCCCGCAAATCGAGCCGGGATAGGTTGGCGATAAAGCGCGGTTAATCACCACATCGGCGACAGCCTCCCACCCCGCCACCGGCTCGGAGCGCGCCTCAAAATAAATGGCTTGTGCCAGACACCTTTGCGCTTCCGCCAATGTTTCCGTTTGGGCCACAGGCTTAACGCCGCGAAACAGGCTTTCGCTGCGCACAAAATCGCTATGCGGTAAATAAGGTGCCGGCGCGCGGCTGACAACGCGCTCCGGATTGCGCATGCCGCTGACAATCGCGGAGCTCATTATGACAATGAAGCAAAATGCACCAAAACGGAGCATAAAAGGCCGACTTGGGCCGAAAATATAGCGTAAATCAAGCCATTCAATAAGGCGCAGCATCGGGTTCCTCGCTCTTCCCCCTCAGTTAACGCTGTCACTGTTAATTTTTAGTAAGCTGATTTGCGATTTTCGCCAAGCCGCTGGGACCCAAAAATACTGCTGCGAAAAATCCCTATTTTTCGCTCTTTATCGCCGCTTGCGCGGCAGCCAAACGGGCGATTGGCACGCGGAAAGGCGAGCACGAAACATAATCAAAACCCATGGCATGAAACGCTTCAACAGATGCCGGGTCACCGCCATGTTCACCACAAATACCAAGTTTCAAATCGCTGCGCGTGGCGCGCCCCTTTTCAATCGCCATCTCAATAATCGGCCCGACACCGGCTTTATCCAGACTGGCAAAGGGGTCTTTTTCCATTATGCCCTGCCCGACATAGGCGGGGAGAAAATGCGTTGCATCATCGCGGCTGATACCCAGCGCGGTCTGCGTCAAATCATTTGTGCCGAAAGAGAAAAACGCCGCTTCCTCGGCCAAGACATCGGCCACTATGGCGGCGCGCGGCACTTCAATCATTGTGCCCAACACATAGGCTTCAGGCTTAATGCCAAATTCCTCCGCCAGTGGCGGCACCATTGCTTTCAACAGGCGCAATTCGGCGACATCAACAATCAGCGGGAACATAATCTCGACCGGCGTCTTGCCCTTATTTTGTTTCATGGCCGCAAAAATGGCCCGCAATTGCATGGTGTAAATCTCCGGCGCCGTTATGCCCAAACGGCTGCCGCGATGACCCAGCATGGGATTGCTTTCAACCAATTCGCCGATGCGGCCACGTAATTGCTCTTCCGTTTGCTCAAGCGCCGCCGCCAAGCCGGCAATATCATCATTGGGATGCGGCAAAAATTCGTGCAATGGCGGGTCAAGCAAACGAATGGTTACCGGTCGATCTTCCATGGTCTTGAACAGAGCGGCAAAATCATCGCGCTGCATGGGCAGTAATTGCTCGAGCGCTTCTTCACGCGCTGTCGCATTAGCGGCCAAAATCATTTGCCGCACCAGCGCAATGCGCGCCGGGTCGAAAAACATATGTTCGGTGCGACACAGGCCAATGCCTTCCGCGCCAAAGCGTAAAGCACGCGCGGCATCGCGCGCCGTTTCGGCATTGGTGCGCACACCCAATCTGCGCCGCGCATCGGCCCAGCCCATCAGCGTGCCGAAATCGCCGGTCAATTCGGCTTCCAAAGTCGGCACGGCGCCCAACATAATGCGCCCCGATGTGCCATCGACGGTGATGACATCGCCTTCTTTCAATTCATGCTCTTCCACCTGCGCCGTTTGGCGGTCATAATCAATATGCAATTGACCGGCGCCTGACACACAAGGCCGCCCCAGCCCACGCGCCACCACGGCCGCATGGCTGGTCATGCCGCCCCGCGAGGTCAAAATGGCGCGCGCCGCATACATGCCGTGAATGTCTTCCGGGCTGGTTTCCATGCGCACCAACACCACATCCTTGCCCTGCGCGGCCAAGGCCTCAGCGCGATCGGCCGAAAAGGCAATCTCGCCGCTCGCCGCACCGGGTGAGGCGGGCAGACCTTTGGTCAGCACATTCATGCGCGCACGCGGGTCGAGCGTCGGGTGTAGCAAATGTTCAAGCGAGGCCGGCTCGATACGCAGCAAAGCCTCGGTCTCATCAATCATGCCTTCAGCCACCATATCGACAGCGATTTTAATCGCCGCTTCTACCGTGCGCTTGCCGCGTCGCGCTTGTAAAATAAAGACGCGACCATTTTGCACGGTGAATTCGACATCTTGCATATCTTGAAAATGGCTTTCGAGACGTTGGAAAATATCCGCCAATTCGGCATGCACGTCAGGCAATTCTTCTTCCAGCGATGATTCTTCCATTTGCGCCGCTTCACGCGCCGCTTTGGTGAGATAAAGCGGGGTGCGAATGCCGGCGACGACATCCTCGCCTTGCGCATTCATCAGATATTCGCCGTAAAGCGTATTTTCGCCGGTTGACGGGTTGCGCGTAAAAGCCACGCCTGTGGCGCTTTTATCACCGAGATTGCCGAACACCATAGATTGAATGGTCACCGCCGTGCCCCATGCATCGGGAATATCGTGCAAGCGACGATAAGTGGTGGCGCGTTGATTGTTCCAACTATTGCACACGGCACCAATGGCACCCCAAAGCTGCTCTTGCGGGTCTTGCGGGAAGGGCTGGCCCGCTTCGCGCTCAATCATCTCGGCAAAACGGGCGGAAATATCCTGCCAATCATCGGCCTCCAAATCGGCATCCAGCGATAGCGCATTTTCAAATTTATAATCGTCAATAATGTCTTCAAAATAATCATGGCTAATGCCCATCACCACATCGCCATACATTTGTTGAAAACGCCGATAGCTGTCCCAAGCAAAGCGCGCATCGCCGGTTTTTTCAGCCAGCGCCACCACGGTGACATCATTGAGGCCAAGATTGAGCACCGTATCCATCATGCCCGGCATGGAGGCACGCGCGCCCGAGCGCACCGAGACAAGCAACGGGTTTTCCTTATCCCCAAGCGCCAGCCCCATATCCTCGGACAGGCGGCGCATGGCTGCATCAACTTCAGCTTTCAGCCCTTTGGGAAAGGCGCCGTCATTTGAATTATAGAAAGTGCAGACATTGCTGGTCAGGGTAAAGCCGGGCGGGACGCGCAAACCCATGCGACACATTTCAGCCAGATTGGCCCCTTTGCCGCCCAACAGATCGGTCATTTCTGCCGAGCCTTCGGCAAATCCGTCTGCAAATGCATAGACAAATTTGCTGTCTGTCATGCCCGTGTCCCTATTCAACCAAATCAAAATCTGCCAAGCGGCGCATCAAATTCACCAACCCCTTCAGCAGAGATAAACGATTATGCCTGATTTTCTTATCTTCGTCATTGACCATGACCGCTTCAAAAAACGCATCAACGGGGCCACGCAAATTGGCCAGCATATCCAGCCGGCTTTGATAATCTGCGGCCGCATCATCGGCCATAGCGACAATCGCTTGGTGCAGTTGCTGCTCTTCCGGCGTGCTCAACAATCCCGCATCCACCTTGTCGTCATCATGTTTGGCCTGCGCGCATATGCCGTTGGCGCGCATATAGGCGGCCTTTAAATTGGCCCCGTCTTCACTGTCGAGAAACGCTTTCAACTGCGCCGATTGCGCGGCCAATTCGACCACATCATCGCTGCCCAGCGCAAACACCGCATTGACCACATCATGCGAGATGCCTGCCCCGCGCAAATGCACTTTCAGGCGGTCAGCGATAAAACCGAGCAAATCATTGATTGGCGGTTTTTTGCATTTATATAAATCAAAAGCGGCGGCAAAAACCGGCGTCAAAGCAAGACGCGTTTCGGTCTCCAGCAAAATACGAATAATGCCCAGCGCGGCGCGGCGCAGCGCGAACGGGTCTTTCGAGCCGGTCGGCTTTTCATCGATTGACCAAAACCCTGCCAGACTGTCGATTTTATCGGCCAAGGCCACCGCGCGCGCTTCACCCGTTTCAGGAATCGCATCGCCCGGCCCCAGAGGCTTGTAATGGTCGCGAATGGCGGCGGCGACAGTGTCGCCCATGCCGTCATTTTGCCCGTAATAGGCGCCCATAATGCCTTGCAATTCGGGAAACTCATACACCATGCCCGAGACCAAATCGGCTTTGCATAGCTGCGCTGCCTGCTTGGCCGCTTTTTTATCGGCCGACAAAGCCGGTGCCAATTTTTCGGCCAAAGCGGCAATGCGTGCGGCTTTTTCACCAACCGTGCCAAGCTTGGCTTGGAAGGTGATTTTCTCAAGGCTTGGCAAACGGCTTTGCAATGTTTCTTTGCGGTCTTGCTCCCAAAAGAAACGCCCGTCTGACAGCCGTGCGCGCAAGACGCGCTCATTACCGGCGATAATCGCCGCGCCCTTATCATCGGTCACCATATTGGAAATGGTGATGAAATACGGTGCCAGCTTGCCGTTCTTGTCGCGCAGGGCGAAATATTTTTGATGCGTGCGCATGACCGAAATCAGCACTTCTTCCGGCACATCCATAAATTCGTCATCGATTGTGCCCAAAAGCGGCACCGGCCATTCAACAAGCCCTGCCGTCTCGCTGATAAGCCCCGCATCTTCAACCAAAGCGCAATCGACACTGGCCGCCAATGCGGTTGCGCTTTCGGCAATCATCGCTTCGCGCACCGCCGCGTCAACCAACACATGGGCTTTGTCCAAAGCGCCGACATAGTCATGCGGGTCGGAAATGGTGATGGCGTCAGGGGCCATAAAGCGATGGCCATAAGTGACGTTGCCGCTTTCCAACCCGCCAATACTGAAGCGCACGGGCTGGCCGTCAAACAGGCATAGGATAGCGCGCAAGGGGCGTACCCAACGCAATGTGCCGCTGCCCCAGCGCATGGATTTCGGCCATTGGAAGCCCTCAATCAGGCCGGGCATAAAATCGGCCAGCGCATCAGCCAACGCGCCGCCTTTTTCGTCAATATCGAGCACGTAAAACGCGCCTTTTTTGTCTTCCTCGAAGCTCAACCCGTCCGTGCTGTCGAGACCATTGGCGCGTAAAAACCCTTCAATGGCTTTTTCCGGCGCATCAACACGTGGGCCTTTTTTCTGCTCTTTGCGATCAGGCAGGCTTGTCGGCAGTCCGGCGGCAATCAGGGCCACGCGCTGCGGCGCGACATGGCTGTCCAGCGTATCGGCGCTGACGCCGAAACTGTCCAAAAATTTAACGAGTTTGCGCTTTAACTGCTCGGCAGCATCGGCCTGCATGCCGGCGGGGATTTCTTCCGAATATAGCTCGATAAGGAGGTCAGCCATGACCGCCCCCTTTCGGGGTATGGGCCAGCCATGTTTCGGCGCAAGCCTTGGCCAGCGCCCGCACGCGCCCGATATAGGCTTGTCGCTCAGTGACGGAAATAACCCCGCGCGCATCGAGCAGGTTGAAATTATGGCTCGTCTTCATGCACTGGTCATAGGCGGGCAAGGCCAAGCCTTTTTCAACCAATTGCATGCATTCGGCTTCGGCATCTTCAAAATGCTTGAACAGAATATCGGTATTGGCGGCCTCGAAATTATAATGCGAAAACTCCACCTCATTGCGATGAAAGACATCGCCATAGCTGACGCCACGCCCGTTAAAATCAAGCTCAAAGCCGTTATCCGTGCCCTGCACATACATGGCCAAACGCTCCAGCCCATAGGTCAATTCGCCTGCAACAAGCTCACAATCAATGCCGCCGACTTGCTGGAAATAGGTAAATTGCGACACTTCCATGCCGTCGCACCACACTTCCCAGCCAAGCCCCCAAGCGCCCAAAGTCGGGCTTTCCCAATCATCTTCGACAAAGCGAATATCATGCGCCATCGGGTCAATGCCCAGCACTTGCAGACTGTCGAGATAAAGCTGTTGGATATTGTCGGGCGAGGGCTTTAAAATCACTTGGAACTGATAATAATGCTGAAAGCGGTTCGGGTTCTCGCCATAGCGCCCATCGGTCGGGCGGCGCGAGGGCTGCACATAAGCGGCATGCCAGGGCTCCGGCCCCAATGCGCGCAGAACGGTTGCCGGATGAAAAGTGCCGGCCCCCATTTCCATATCATAGGGTTGTAAAATCACACAGCCTTGATCTGCCCAATAGCGTTGCAGATTGAGAATTAAGTCCTGAAAACTGGGCGGTTTATCATCTGGCGTGCGGTCACTCATCTGTCGGAAACTACCTGCCGTTCCGGCCAAAAGCAAGCGCCGCGCCATGCCGTAAGACAGCTTCTGCCGCGGCGCTGGGTTGGCCGTTTTCATCTTGCAAAATAAGCGGCGGCAAGAGGGTTACCGGCGTGCGCGCATCGCGCTTGCCGCGCACCAAAACCCGCGTTGCTGCGCCTTCCGGCTTTGGCATAATCGGCAGCACATGCAAGTCACCAAGCCGCTTATGCATGACGGTCAATAGCCGGTCGAGCGCATCGGCGCGGTGAATAAAGCTGATATGGCCACCGGCACGGGTTAAGGCGCAAGCGCATTTGACCCAATTATCCAGCGTTCCTTCGGTGCCGATATGGGCGCGCGCTTTGCCGTCATGCGCCATTTCCGGCACTGTGCCGGCTTCGTGAAAAGGCGGATTGGCAATCACCTCGTCAAAACTATTGGCAACAATATGCAAATCGCTGAAAGCACCGGCAATATCGCCTTGGCGGAATTGCGCCCGTTCGCCGAGATTATTGGCCGTGGCATTGGCTTGTGCCAGCGCCACCATCTCGGCGTCAAACTCAATGCCGGTAACATGCGCGTCATGGCGGCGCGCCAAAAAACACAAGGCGGCAACCCCGGCCCCGCTGCCCAATTCAGCGACATGGCCGCCCTGAGGCGGGTCGGCCGCAGCGGCCAGCAAAACCGCATCATGGCCCGAGCGAAAGCCGTCGGTCGGCTGGCGCAAGCGCAATTTTTCGCCGAGAAAGCCGTCATGGCTATACGCCTCATTGGCTGCATCGTCTTGTCTCATCTGTTTTCCTTGACCATCCGCATTTAAAGAAGATAATCACCAACAATATGACAAAAATCATCAATTTTAGCGAGAGCCGCCGCAGCACGGATGATGCGCTTGGCGATTTGCATGCCATTTTCAGCGAGGAATTGCAGCAAGTCGAACTGGCCATTGCCGAGCATATGAAGTCGGCGGCAGCGCTGATACCTGAGATTAGCGACCATTTAATCGGTGCCGGTGGCAAGAGATTGCGCCCGCTTTTAACCCTGTCAGCCGCACGTTTGGCCAATTATCAGGGCCGCGACCACATCACTATGGCGGCAGCGGTTGAATATATGCACACCGCCACTTTGCTGCATGATGATGTTGTCGATGACAGCGATATGCGGCGCGGCCAACCGACGGCGCGCAATCTTTGGGGCAATTCAGCCAGCGTCTTGGTCGGTGATTTTCTGCTCGGACAAGCCTTCCGCATGATGGTTGCCGCCGGTTCCCTGCCCGCTTTGGATATTTTATCTTCTGCTGCTGCAGTGATTGCCGAAGGCGAGGTGATGCAATTGGCGGCAATGAATAATGCCCAAATCAGCGAAGACAGCTATCTCGATATTATCGACGCCAAAAAAAATATCGGCGAAGATTTCGCCGAGGGTAAAGTCACTTTGCCGGTCATTCTCGCCTATCATCGCGGCGATGCGGAGGCGCGTGAATTTTGGCAAGAAGCGGTTAAAAACCCGAATAATGACGCCGCGCGTCTCGACCGCGCACTGGCCCTGATGGACCAAACCGATGCGCTGGCCGATACGGTTGAACGTGCGCGCCATTATGGCGATAAAGCGAAAGATGCGCTGGGTCTGTTCCCGGCCGGTGAAGTGCAAAAAACGCTAATTCGCCTCGTCGATTTTTGCATCGCCCGCGCCTATTAGACGACCGGCAACCACCCAATCTTTTTCCCGCAATGTGCGATAACGCGCTGCCATGGCAAAGCCACTGCCCGGCGCGCATAGGCCGAAGCAAGAAGCCCCCGAGCCGCTCATCGCGCTATAGGCAAAACCGCTTTCTTCGAGTGCCGCCAAGCAAGCGGCAATATCGGGCACAAGCTGACAGGCTGCGGCTTGCAAATCATTGCCCTGCTGTTTGACAAAGTCCAAAACCGCAGCCCTATTGTCAAAGCGCGGCGGAGCGCTCGCCTCACTCTCAGCCGCCAAAGACCATGCGGCAAACACATCTGCCGTGGCCAATGCCTGCCGCGGATTGACCAGCACAATATCCATGGGCGGTAAAGCAGCGAGACGCTCAATGTCATGCCCGATACCGCGCATCATGGCCGGCGCAGTCTCAAGACAAACCGGCACATCGGCACCGAGAGATTGCGCCAGCGGCAAAAGCACCTTTTCATCAAGGTCAAATAAATGCACCAAACCGCGCAACGTCGCCGCCGCATCGGCTGAGCCGCCGCCCAGACCGGCGGCAATGGGCAGGTTTTTCTGTAATTCTATGCGGCATGACAAAACCTCACCGAGATGCGTTTCCAGCGCCGCATGAGCACGTCTGACCAAATTATCGTCCTCTGCCGAAACGGCAAAAGGGCCGCTCACCTGAAAGGCGCTCCTGTCAGATTTTTGCAAAAACAATTTGTCGCCAATATCGGCAAAGGCAACAAGGCTTTCCAAAATGTGATAGCCATCATCGCGCCGCCCCAAAACCTTCAGACTGAGATTGATTTTCGCCGGAGCGGAAAGGCGCAGCATCAATTATATGGCCGTGCCGCCGCGCGGCATATGGGCTTCCGGTTTTTTCTTTTCCGGTGCACCCAAACCGGTCAGCAATTTCCGCTCAATTTTTGCGCGGTCTTCTTCCGTCGGGTCAAAGGCCAGTGCTTTGCGCCATTGATAGCGTGCTTCCACTTCGCGTTGCATACGCCATAGCGCATCGCCCAAATGATCGGTAATGACCGGATCGGTCGGCTCCAATTGCGAGGCGCGTTCCAGAACTTTCAAGGCCGTGGCATAATTACCGAGGCGAAAATGCGCCCAGCCGAGACTGTCAACAAAAGCACCGTTTTTCGGCTGTTCCTTGACCGCTTGCTTGATGATTTTCAGCCCTTCATCGAGATACATGCCCTTATCAATCCAGCTATAGCCGAGATAATTGAGCACATGCGGCTCATCATTGGACAGTTTGCGGGCACGCTGCAAATCAATCTCCGCCATATCCCAATCGCCGAGACGCTCGCGCATCATGCCGCGCACAAAATAGAGGTGCCAATCGCGCGCCGAGATTTCATCAATCAAGGCAATGGCATCATCATAAGATTTTTCGGCTTCTGCAAATCGCGTTTCAGCGCGATATAAATCGCCCAAAGAAATCAGCAAATCGCGGTCTTGCGGCTGCTGCTTTAATTGTTTGTTCAAAACCGCTATCGCCGCTTCGGCAGCACCCGCTTCAAACAACATTTGCGCGCGTTGAATTTGCGCATCGCGATAGAGCAGCGCGTCACTGTCAATTTCGGCAAATTGCTCAGCGGCGGCAACGAAACGTTCGCGTTGGCCCAAAAGCTGGGCCAATGAAAAAGAGATAAGCTCATTATCTTCATCCAAATGCTGCGCCATACGCAAATATCCGAGCGCCAAATCAATCCGTTCTTCGCCCCGCATGGCCTCGCCTATGGCTGTAAACGCCTCTGCCATGGCCGCTGCAGGATCCTTTTGCAATGGCGGTTTAATGCCGTTTTTCAGACGCTCTTGCGCGGCCAAAACATGGGCGTGATGAAGATGCGTGCTGTGATAAAACGCATAGAGTTTGGCGGCTTTGTCAGGCTCGTCTTGGCGTTCCAAAAATGCCCCATAGGACAAGACGAAATAGAGATAACGCGCCGCGCCAGCACGCACGGCCTCGCCATAATGGGCGGCAGCCGCCTCATGATTTCCCTTAATTTCCAAAACCCGCGCCGCTTGCACCAAAGGCACGCCAGCAAACAAGCTCGCACGCGTCAATTTTTTAACCGCGCGCGCACCCATATTTTCATCATCTTGCGCCAGCGCAATCCAAATTTTCAGATTCGGCGCCAGCACCGAGCTCAGCGGACCCGCGCCCATCTCATCAGCATGCTCGAGCGCGACATCAAATTGCTTTTGTTTGAAAGCATCGACCGCCAACAAAATATGGGCTTGCTGGTTTTGCGGCGAAACGGCAATCAGGCGACGGGCAAATTCCAGCCCTTCATCAAATGCGCCGGCCATGATTTTGGCCTGCATGGCCGCTAGCAATAATTCGCCATCGCCGGGACGCGCGGCCAAAGCGCGCGCCCAATAATCCCCGGCCGCTTGCGCATCATTGAGCCGCGTCGCCTGGCGCGCCGCCAAATAGGCGCCTGCCGCGCCTTGCTCAACAATGAACTCTTCTACTTTTTGCGAGACTTGCACCACGCCAATAGCGACGATAAGAAAAACGGCTGCCAGGCCGATTAGCAGATAATGTCGCTTTGTCATTGCCAATTTCTTGCCTTTTTCTTGCCTGAGGCGCTTACATATTCGGATAATTCGGGCCGCCTGCCCCTTCCGGCACCACCCAATTTATGTTTTGGCTCGGACATTTAATATCGCAGGTTTTACAATGCACGCAGTTTTGCGCATTGATTTGCAAACGCGGATTGCTGCCATTTTCTTCAGCGACAATCTCATACACACCGGCCGGGCAATAACGCTGCGCCGGTTCATCATAATCACGCAGATTGACCTCAACCGGCACGGAAGGGTCTTTCAAGGTCAAATGCGCCGGTTGGTCTTCTTCATGATTGGTCGCCGACAAAAACACGGAAGACAATTTATCGAAAGCCACTTCGCCATCCGGTTTGGGATAATCGATGGGCTTGCAGTCCGACGCCTTTTTCAAAGCCGCATGGTCAGGCTTGCCATGGCTCAGCGTAAACGGCAGGCCAATGCCCAAAGTGCGCATCCACATTTCTGCACCACCCAAAATCGTGCCGATGAAATTGCCGAATTTTGACAAAAGCGGCTTCACATTGCGCACCATTTTCAACTCTTTGGCGACACGTGAATTGTTATAAGCCTCTTGATATGCGCTCAACTCATCATGGCTGCGCCCGCTTGAGACCGCTTCAAAGGCCGCTTCTGCCGCCATAATGCCGGTTTCCATGGCATTGTGACTGCCTTTAATGCGCGGCACATTGACGAAACCGGCCGAACAGCCGATAAGCGCGCCGCCCGGGAAAGCCAGTTTCGGCACTGATTGATAGCCGCCCTCGGTAATGGCACGCGCGCCATAAGAGACACGCTTACCGCCTTCGAGCAGCGGCTTAATGGCCGGATGCATTTTGAAACGCTGAAACTCGTCATAAGGCGAGAGATGCGGGTTTTGATAATTCAAATGGGTGACAAATCCGATAGAGACGAAATTATCGCCGAAATGGTAAAGCCAAGACCCGCCGCCGGTTTTATTGTCGAGCGGCCAGCCCAGCGTATGCTGCACATAGCCGGGCTTGTGTTTGTCGGGGGCGACTTGCCAAAGCTCTTTAATGCCAAGCCCGAATTTTTGGAAATCGCTATCCTTATCCAACTGATAATTGGCAATGGCTGCCTTTGACAAAGAGCCGCGCACGCCTTCACCCAAAAGCGTATATTTGGCCAGCAATTCCATGCCCGGCATCCAACCGTCTTTTTTGCCGCCTTCCTTGGAAACGCCCATATCGCCGGTGGCGACACCGCGCACCGCGCCGTTTTCATCAAACAGCAATTCAGCGGCAGCAAAGCCCGGATAAATTTCAACGCCCATGGCTTCGGCCTGTTCAGCCAGCCAACGCGCCACATTGCCGAGACTGGCAATGTAATTGCCGTGATTTTTCATCAAGGGCGGCAGCATGAAATTGGGCAGTGGGAAAGCACCGGCAGGGCCCAGCACCAAAAACTTATCGTCCGTCACTTCGGTTTCAAGCGGTGCGCCCATTTCTTTCCAGTCAGGGAACAAACGCGAAATGCCGACCGGATCAATCACCGCACCGGACAAAATATGCGCGCCGATTTCTGACCCTTTTTCCAGCACACAGACCGAGACCTCTTCGCCTTTTTCGGCAGCCAATTGCTTCAGGCGTATGGCGGCCGACAGGCCGGCAGGGCCGCCGCCGACAATCACCACATCATATTCCATGCCCTCACGCTCTTCCGGCGCCAGCGCCCAACCTTGACGTGCATTAACCTGATTTACCGGTAAATCACTCATAAAGTGCTCCCTATCTCACGGCAGATGTGCTGCCTCAGTCATAAAATTGGCTCTAATCTAACGCTTTCTGAGGCAGGGTGCAAATAATGGCCTGTG
>RFZE01000034.1 GCA_009920875.1 Alphaproteobacteria bacterium
CGCCCCTTCGCCCACATTCGGGTGTTCTTCAAGGACGTGGCACAGCTACTGGGACTGGCCCGGGCCTGATTCATGCCTGACTGGCTGTCAATTCCCCGGCTGGTCGATATCATCCTGCTGGGTATGGCCCTCGAGGCCTTCTGGTTGCTCTGGCGTCACCGGCGCGGCGGTTTCAAGCGTCACGGTCGGCGCCATTATGGTGACGGCGCTGCTCGTTGAATTGCTGCGCGGCCAACGCGCCATCGGCTTGCACATGCATCAAAGGGGCTGGCAGCGGGAGCTGGCCTCAGACATTCTCAAAGTGGCGCGTCCGGCCAGCCTCAACCCGCTGATGAATGTCGCAACCATTTTGGGGCTGACCGCATTGGTCGGGCAATTCGGCACGCAAGCTTTGGCCGGATATGGCATTGGCACGCGCATTGAATTTGTCATGCTGCCGGTGATATTCGCTTTCGGCACAGCGCTGACAACCATTGTCGGCACCAATATCGGGGCCGGAAATTATGACCGCGCCGAACTGGCAGGGCGCTATGGCATGACCAGTGCCGCTTTGATATGCGGAACGGTTGGCGGTTTTTTGGCCTTGTTTCCCAATCTTTGGATACCGATTTTCACCGATGATGCAGGGACCTTTGAGGTTGCGCGCAGTTATATTCGCATTGTCGGACCGGCTTATGCCTTTCTCGGTATTGGATTGGTGCTGTATTTTGCCTCACAAGGCGCAGGCACCATGACATGGCCGATACGCGCGCAAATATTGCGCTTCGCCATTTCAGTCGGCGGCGCTTTTTTCCTCGTCAATTATTTGGGCTATGGCCTCAATGCGGTTTTCATCGTGACCGTCATCGCTTTGGCCTTTTATGCCGGAATTATTTCAATCGCCGTTTTCAACGGCGCGTGGCGACCCAAATTATCGGGCTGAGGCCGTCAGCTTCGGATCTCCGGCATTGTGAAGACAGGCCATTGCGGAAACGCTACACAGGCCGACAAAAACAAAGGCATTGGCATAGCCGCCGCCAAAATCATAAATCAAGCCGATAGCCACCGGCCCCAAAGCGACGCCACCATTCATTGCCAGCTGATGCAGGCTTAAGATGCGCGGGAAATCGCGCACGCCAAAAGCGGTCGCCACCAAAAGCGGCTGCGCCATCAACACATTGCCGACGGTGAAACCAAAAAAGGCCGTCATCATCAACACGGCGAGCGCACCTTCGACCAGCGCCATGCCGAACATGGCAACCGCTTGCAAAGCGTAAATCACCATCACGAAAACAAACAGATTGAGGCGGTCAAGCACCGCGCCGCATATCAAGCGACCGGTCAAGGAACAAAAAGCCAGCGTGGCGACCGTGATGGCGGCAGTCTCGCCATCGGCGCGCTCCAACGCCCATTTGAAGACATGGGCAATTGTGCCGACCTGCGCCATCAAGGCGAGGAAAGCCGCCGCTGCGGAAAATAAGAAAAACTTGCTGCGCATAGCCTGCGCCGCCGCCATGCCTTGCTGCGGCGCATTTTCCCCTTGCGGGTCATCGGCATCGCCATCGGGGTTGAGCCCCATTGCCTGCGGCTCGGGGCGTAATAAAAACAACGCCAAGGGAATGTTCAGCAAAATAACCGCCATTGTCCAGGGCGCGCGCAAGCCGTCCATACCATCCAATTCCAGCACACGTGCCAGCATGGGGGTTAGAAGAATGCCGCCTAAAGAGAGCCCCGATTGCGTCAGTGCAATGGCCAATGCGCGGCGACGGACAAACCAGCGCGCCACCAATGTCGTGGCCGGCACCAGCGCCGTCATGGCATAGCCCACCCCCAAAGCGGCATAGGCCGAATAAATCGCAAACAGCGAATGGGCCGCGGGCAGGCTATAATAGGTCAATGCGATGAATATCGTGCCTGCGGCAATACAATAGCGCGCATCATAGCGCGATATCAGTTCACCGACGGCAATGCCGCCCAAACCGCCGACCACCAAAAACATCGTATTGGCACCTGATATTTGCGCCACGGAAAAGCCGCGCGTTGCCACCAACGCCTCAAGCAGCACCGACATGGCGTAAAAAATCATACCTGCGCCGACAAACAGGCTGTAACCGATGGCAATCAGCACCCACCATCCAAAGAAAATACCTTGTTGCTTTTGCACGAAACGCCCTGCCCGTTTGGTTGACAATTTGGGGGGATAAACCCACATTGAGCGTGGAGATTAACCAATGATGACAAAAAGTAAATCGTCACAAGACCCGTCGCATCCAATGGATGATTTTCCGGTGCGTGCGCTTGATTTCGATGTCAGCCATGTCGCGCCGGAAGATTGCGCGTGGAGCAAATCTTCGCCCTATTTTTCGGTCTTCATTAATGCTTTGGGTCTGCATGTGCCCTATTTTGAGCGCTATCTCATCCACACGATGAATACGGTCAAGCATGATGTGGCCGACGATAAGCTGCGCCGCGATATGGTGGCTCTGGCCGGTCAAGAAGGTCACCATGCGCGCAATTTCATTGCCTTTAATGCGCTGATGGCCAAGCGCTATCCGAAAGTTGAAAAGCTTGACGCGACGGCAAAGAATTATTTCAAAAGCGCCGCCAAAAAAGACAGTGTGAAGCGTAAAGTCGCCTTCACCGCCGGATATGAAACCTTCACCTTTCTCGCCGGTCTCATCATCTTGAAAAATTACGATAAATGGATGGCCGACAGCCATCCGGTCATGAAGGCGTTATGGGTTTGGCATCAGGTCGAAGAAGTCGAACACGGCTCAGTGGCGCATGATGTCTATCGCGCGCTTTACGGCAAGCATGAGTGGTATCGCAAATATATGGTGCTGATGGCCGGTCTGCATATTGCGCGGGAAACGGTGAAAGCCTATGTCCATATGGCGCGCATTGAGGGGTGGCTGAAAAACCCGCTCAAAGCCATCGGCGCAATGGGTTTTTGCTTCAAAACATTGGGGCAGATGGCGTGGCAGACTCTGCCCGTCTTCAGCAAAAACTACAATCCGCGCAATCATCCGCTGGCTTCCAGCAAACAGGATCCGGTGGCCATTGCATGGCGGCGACACGATGCCAAAGGCGGCAATGTGCTCGACATTGATCGCGATGCGATGGCGCAAATCATGCAGCTTTAATCGATATCTTAATCTGGGGGGATAAGATGGAAAATTATCAGAAAAACCTAATCGGTCACGCTCTATTGGTGTTGATTGTCGGTCTCTTGGCCGGATTTATGCTGGCTTTCAGCCTGATTGGCGGCTTGGAAGTGATGCCCAGCATTTTCATGGGCATTCCGGTTTTCGGCACGACAGAGGGTTGGGTGCGCGCCCATTCGGGCGGCATTGTCAATGCGCTGTTGATGATTGCCGTAGCCTTTGCTTTGCCGCATTGCGGGCTCGCACCGGGGCGTTTGGCGCTTTATGCCAAAGGCATTGTGTTTGCCGGTTGGGCCAATACGATATTTTATTGGTTCGGCAATGCCTCCGCCAATCGCGCCCTGTCATTTTCAGACAATGCGCTGGGTGCCGCCAATATGCTTGGCACGATCGGTTATTTGGTTGCGGTGATTGCCGCTTTTGTGACGATTTATATTGCCGCACAAATGGCGCGCGGCTTTTTCGCGCAAGATTAGCCAGCGCTCAGGAGCGGCGGCGAAACTGCTTGCCAGCATCGAGAAAATCATAAATCTCGCCGCGTGGACGGCGGGCAACCCCGCACCGGCGCGTTGCGCTGTCCAAGGCTTCCTTGCGCGCCAAGCCACGCAGACTGGCCAAGCGTCCGGTCGGGTCATGGGCAACGATATCGTCCCAATGAATATTCGATACTTTGCCCGCCTCGCGCAGCCGGGCAAAAGCCATGGCGATAATCTTTTCACTCATAAAGAACCTTAAAAACCAATATGGTCGAGTTTCAAGCAATTTAAATATGAATGCAGGTGGATTTTCGACAAACATTCTTGATAGGCTCATCGGGTGACAGAATTTTGCACTACGCACGTTGTTTTTAGGATGACAGAGAAATAGGGGGAAATTATGGAAAAAGTATTGGTTACCGGCGCAACCGGCTTTATCGGCCTGCACTGCATTGCGCAACTTTTGCAACAGGGCTACAGCGTCACCGGCACAGTGCGCTCGCCAAACCGCATTGAAGAGGTCAAGCAAGCCATTTCTGAGCAGCAATTATCCACCGAGAATCTGTCTTTTGTCGAAGCCGATTTGACCAAAGATGAAGGTTGGGACGAAGCGGTTGCCGGTTGTGATTATGTGCTGCATGTCGCCTCGCCCTTTATCGTCGGTGTGCCCAAGCACGAAGATGAGCTGATTATCCCCGCCGTTGAGGGCACAAGGAGAGTAATTGAAGCCGCCATAAACGAGGGGGTCAAAAAAGTCGTTCAGACATCAAGCTGCGCCGCCATTATCGAGACCCATAATGGCAAAACCCATTTCACCGAAGATGACTGGACGGATGCATCGCACCCCAAAACGCCGGCCTATTATAAAAGCAAGACGCTGGCTGAGCAGAAGGCTTGGGAGCTTGTCGGCGCGCAATCAACCACAAAATTGGCGGTCATTAATCCCGCCGGTGTTTTCGGCCCGACATTGTCAGACGATATCGGCGTCGCCAACGCATTTGTCTTGCAAGTCATTGACGGTAAAGTGCCCGGCTGTCCGAAACTGCATCTCGGGTTTGTCGACGTACGCGATGTCGCTGCGGCGCATATTCTGGCCATGCAAAAGCCGGAAGCCGATGGCGAGCGCTTCATCATCAGTGAGAGAGAATATTGGTTCAGAGAGTTTTCCGCTGTTTTGAGGGCGGCCGGTTATGAGAAAGCGCCGTCGCGCGAAATGCCAAACTGGCTGGTCAAATTTCTCGGACTTTTCGATCCGCCGACACGGCAAATGTCACAAATGATCGGCAAGGAGAAAATCACCCCATCTGATAAGGCAAAGAAATTACTGGGATGGAAGCCCCGCCCCGCTGATGAAAGCCTTCGCGACACGGCCGCACAAATTGTCGAAAAAGGCATGGTGAAGCTGTAGCTTACCTCAAGCTTTATGATAGGCGGCGGCGCGGCGTTTAATCTCGGCGGCGACCAACCATAAACGGTCTTGCCCCCAAACCTCCAAATCGGGCTCACCATCGGGGCCGCTCAACCGATAGCTCGGCACGCCCCATAAGCCCATGCCTTCGACCATTTCATGCTGCGACAAGGCCACCATGTCTTTCCAATCATCGCGACCAAGCCATGTTTCAGCTTCCGCCCAATCCATGCCGGCGCGCTCTACTGCCAAGCGTAAATTCTTCTTTTTGTGCAGCGCCAGATCATCGCGCCATGCCGCGTCGAGCAGTGATTTCATCAACGCTTCATCCTTGCCTTGTTCAAAAGCCAGCGGCAGCAGTGAATAGGCCTGCCGTGTCGGCTCCCCAATTGGCGTGTTAATTGGCCCAAAGCCGACACCCAGCGTCTCACCTTCGCGCTTGGTATCGAAGAAAATATAATCACCTTTTGCCGAGGTCGCAGCGACGCCACGCATAATCATCGGTAGCACCGGCTTATGATTGAATTTAATCTTGCAGGTATTTTTCAACGCCATGGTTTTGTCGAAAATAATCGACGTATAGGGCGAGTTGAGCGAAGGATAAAAATCCAACTCAAAAGCACCGGCATCAACCGCGCCCGTATCTATTTCGGGCCGCATGACCAAATAATCGCCACTGCCGCCGGCCGATAAATCGCGCAAACGCTGCTCGAGATAGAACAGCCGGTCAACGCCCCAATACCATTCACCTGCATAATAGAACATGGCACCGGAATAGTGGTTTAAGGCTTGCAAATGCGCGGAACCGGCGACGCGTGCAGCGACACCATCGCCACCGTCTTTGCCGTTGAAGAACGCTTCATCACCGTCCCAAAGTGCGGTGCTGACCGCCGCAATTTGGACGACAAATTCAGTGTCGGAAAGCGATGCAAGATAATCGGCCGCTTTATCTTGTAAAGCGCTGTGGGGCACGTGCGGTAAATTTTGCGGGAAGCGCAGCCCATAATAAGGGGCAATCTGCTGCGCATCGCGCCGCGCCCATGCGGCGAGCTCCGGCAAGCGCGGCTGATGGCGTCCACCCGTTGCATTGATCAAATGCGGCTTGATGATAATGTCATATTGCGCCGCAAATTTGGCCAATATTTGCGCCGCCAAATGCGAATAGGGATCATCAAGTTGGTGGAAATACTCGACCACATGCGCCGCGCCGTCTTTTACCCGCTTGGCTTCGGCCGCAGCGCGCTGCGCCGCGCGTTTATCGGGATTGGTGGCGTTTTCACATTTGCGCCGCAACACCCAACGAATGAACCGCGGCGGGTCGACAATCAGTTTCGAATTGGGGTTTTTGAGCGGTTCAACCGGAGCAATCTCAGACATAAAGCCACCTATTAATTGGGCAATGATTAGGACGATAAATTGACACTTAGATTGCCAAAATCAGGCAGCGAATGCAATTGCTGCGCGTAAGCGCTCTGTTTAAGGGATTTTTTTGATGACTGGTAGCGGAGGAGGGACTCGAACCCCCGACACGCGGATTATGATTCCGCTAACCTTTGTAGAAGCATCAAAAATAGTTCTCGTGAACAACAGAATTAATGCGATTCAGGAAGAATAGTATTGTTGGAAGCTATTTTATTTGGCTTGGACGCCTCGTCACTTTTTATTCCGCATGCGTGCCGGCCCGCGAGGCGGATTTTTATTGCCGCCTTTTTTTCGATGCCGTGCTTCTCGTCCGTCGCTTGATGCGCTATCGCCGCGATGATGCTGTTTGGTTTTTTTCCGGCTTAACTTTTTGTTATCATTTAGCCGCCGCGATTTCGGTCGATAGCGGTCATCACTATTTTTACGGTCGGATGTTTTACTGGCCTGCGGTGATGACTTTTCTAACCGTCTGGCGGCAGTCTTTAGGGGGTCGTAGCGATCATCGTTAATGCCGCCCGCTTGCACATTTTCAATCGGCAATTTCATTTTTGTCAGTTTTTCAATATCGCGCAGATGTTTTTGCTCTTCCGGAGCGCATAAGGTAATGGCACGCCCTTCGCGCCCAGCCCGCGCGGTGCGGCCAATGCGGTGCACATAGGCCTCCGGCGTTGTCGGCACATCATAATTAACCACCAGCGAGACATCGGGAATATCAATGCCGCGCGCCGCAATATCGGTTGCGATAAGAATAGGCTCTTCGCCCTTGCGAAACGACTCGAGCGTGCGCTGGCGCTGGTTCTGACTTTTATTACCGTGAATGGCCGACGCGAAAATGCGCTGCTTGGCGAGATATTTCACCAATTGGTCAGCGCCGTGCTTGGTGCGGGTGAAAATAATCGTGCGAAACTGGTTTTCCAAAGCCTGCAGCAAAAACGGGCGCTTTTCAGATTTTTCCATCAGCATGACGCTTTGTTCAATCCGCTCCACCGGAGTCGAGACAGGCGCAACTGCTATGTCTTTTGGATTATCCAATAATTCTGCCGCCAATGCGCGTATCGGCTTCGGCATGGTGGCCGATAGCAAAACCGTCTGTCGCGTGCGCGGTATCTTTTTGGCGATACGCCGAATGGCCGGAAAAAAGCCCAAATCCAACATTTGATCGGCTTCATCGAGAATCAGCGTCTCGGTATGGTCGAGCGATAAATTGCCTGATTTTAAATGGTCTTCGAGGCGACCCGGTGTCGCCACCAAAATATCCAGCCCTTGATTAAGGCGTTTGATTTGCCTCGGATATTTGACCCCGCCAACAATACATGCACGCTGGTGATATATATGCGTGCCATATTTCTCAATGTTATCGTCAATTTGCTTGGCCAATTCGCGCGTCGGCACAATAATCAGTGTGCTACAATGTTTAGGCGTCGCCCTGTGCTGATTGGCTTTCAGACGCTCCAATATGGGCAGCACAAAAGCCGCAGTTTTACCCGTGCCAGTTTGCGCAATGGCGACAATATCGCCGCCCTGCAGCATAAGCGGAATAGCTTTTTCCTGAATCGGCGTCGGGCTAGCATAACCGCTTTTCTCAATTGCTTTGGTCAACTGGCTCGAAAGCCCCAATTCAGCAAATTTTGACATTAAATACCTATCTGTGGTCTATGAAAATGCTGACTAGAGATGAGGGAATAGCAATTTCGAATTTGGTAGCGGAGGAGGGACTCGAACCCCCGACACGCGGATTATGATTCCGCTGCTCTAACCAGCTGAGCTACTCCGCCTCTGAAAATCTGCGCTTGATATAGACCAAAAGCCGGTGGCTGGCAATTGCCCTTTTCTCCTGCCAACCGGCGACGGGCAAGCCGTTTTTGCCGTGATTATCAGCTTATTCGGCGAGACGATAATCGCTATTGAGACCGGGCCGACCATCGCAGGAAACCACACCGCGCTTGGTCAAATCCTGCATATGCGCCAGCGCGGATAATGCCGCGGCGGGGTGCAGGCCCTTATCGACATCGGCATAAATGGTCTCGACCATTTGCTTGATATTGCGGTCGCCCGCTTTCAACCGTTCTATAAGCTGCGCCTCGCGAACACGGCGATGGGTGATATAGGCGCGCACAAAGTTTTGCGGGTCATTAATGCATGTGCCATGGGTCGGCCAATAGACCACATCATCGCGCTCAAGCAGCAAATCCAAAGAGGCCATATATTCGGTCATATCGCCATCGGGCGGCGCGATGACGGTGGTTGACCAGCCCATGACATGATCGCCTGAGAACAGCGCCTTTTCTTCGACCAGCGCATAACACATATGGCCCGACATATGGCCGGGGGTAAAAACACATTCCAAAGTCCAGCCATCGCCTTTAATCAGATCGCCATGCGCGACAATTTCATCGGGAGCGAAATCAGCATCAGCCCCTTCTTCCAATCGCGGCCCGTCAAAGGCTTCGACCTGGCCCGGCGCATGGGCATAAATTTTTGCGCCGGTGCGTGCTTTTAAGGGCATGGCCAAGGGCGAATGGTCAAGATGGGTATGGGTGATGACAATATGGCTGACTTTCTCGTCAGGTGCCAAAGCCGCCAAAATGGCATCGAGATGCGCATCATCAAGTGGCCCCGGATCAATGATGGCGACATTACCTTTACCGATAATGTAAGTGCCGGTGCCGGTAAAAGTAAACGGACCCGGATTATTGCAAATGACACGGCGAATGAGCGGACTCAAATGATCGCAGCGTCCATATTCGAAGTCAAATTCAGTGACAAAAGGAATGGCCATCCTATGCTCTCCCAACACAATGTTGATGATTAATTACCATAAACCGACGCCAAAGTCTTGAAGGCAGGCACACAAGACGCGCAAAATCCGCTTGCGCTGACCTGTTTATCGCGTCAATCTCCGTTAAATTTCTGAGGGAGTAAATCATGGAAAAAATTCTGCAAATCTTATCCGGCGCTTTCGGCGCTCTTCTTTTGGTGATGGCCGTGCGTTGGGTGTTTGACCCGGCCGGTGCTGCTGGAGCGATTCAAATGAGCTTATTGGATGGCCCAGGACGCAATTCCATGATTGGCGATATGGGCGCATTCTTTTTCGGCATGGGCGGTTTGGCCGCTTATGGCGTATGGAGAAAACGCTCCGAATTTCTTTTCGCCGGCGCTTTCCTGATTGGCACGGCCGCGACATTACGCATCATATCCGGCTTTGCGCATGATGCGCCGACCATTTGGAGTGCCGTTATTTTTGAAGTGGTCGTTGCCGCTGTTTGGATTTCTTACGGACGAAAACTGTCGGCCTGATTACCGACGCGCATTGCCGTTATCGGACGACACTTAAGGGGCGCCGCAGCGCTGAAGATATGCAGCATCGCTTAAAGCTGCAGCATCTATTGACATAACCCATGTCAATAAATACAAAAATCAGCGATTAACTATTCTCAGTTTCGGGTGCCCCTATGCCAAACCGCTTTGTTTCGTTCATGGTTCTTGCGTCTTTGTTTGCCCTTTCATATGGCAGCGCCGCGCAAACGCAGCCCAACGCCCCAAGCCAAACCCAGCGCCCGAATGTTCTCATCATTATGGCTGATGATGTCGGCTATATGGATTTTGGCGCTTATGGTGGGGAAGCGGCGACGCCGGCCATTGACGCCATTGCTGCGCGCGGCATTAAAATGTCGCGATATTATACTTCGCCGCAATGCGGGCCATCACGCGCCATGCTGCTGACAGGTGCCGATAATCACGAAGTCGGCATGGCCATGATACCGGAAACTTTGCCCGACAATATGCGGGAGACCCCCGCCTATTCAATGAAATTGCCGCAGGGCGCATTGACATTGGCCGACCGTTTGGGGGCAGCAGGCTATCAAAGCTATGCTGTCGGCAAATGGCATATTGGCGATGTTGGCGCAAATTTGCCCCGCAAACACGGCTTTGACCGTTCGCTGATTTTTGATTCCACCGGCGCCGATAATTGGGCGACCCGCTCTTACCTGCCGATTTACGACACGATTCAATGGTTCGAAGATGACACGCCAATCGCGCGCCCCAATGGTGAATATTCGTCGAAATTATTTGTCGACCGTATGATTGATTATATCGACGGCGGCGCGGCTGACCGCCCGTTTTTCGGCTATTTGGCCTTTCAAGCCGTGCATATTCCGGTGCAAGCACCGCGCCATTTTATTGAAAATTACAATGGGCGATTTGATAAAGGCTGGCATGCTTTGCGCCGTGAGCGCATGGCCAAGGGCAAGGCGCTGGGTCTGATACCGGCCGATGCCACCTTGCCGCCACAGCCGCAAGACGCCCGCCAATGGGACACGCTGAGTGCCGAGGAAAAAGCCTTTTACGCGCGCGCCATGCAAGCCAATGCCGGCATGATTGAAGCGATGGATTTCCACCTCAACCGCCTGTTTCAACATTTGGAGAGGCGCGGAAAACTGAAAAACACGATTGTCATTATCATTTCAGATAATGGGCCTGAATCGGCTGCCGTGAGCCGACAAAATCCATTAGTCGATTTCTGGCTCAGCCGACAGGGATATAATAGCGACATTGAAACGCTGGGCGAAGAAGACAGCATGGTAGCGATTGGCATGGAATGGGCGACCGCCGCCGCCGTGCCGTTTGCGCGCTATAAGTTCCACGCCACTGAAGGCGGTCACCGTGTGCCAATGATTATTGCCGGCCCGGGCATTAAACCCAAGGATTTCGAACCGGCGCGTGCCCATGTCTTTGATATTTTGCCGACAGTATTGGAATTGGTCGGATTGCCTGCGCGCTCCGCCTCCAATGAGCCGGTGCCGATAAGAGGTCGCAGTTTGGTGCCGGTGCTGACAGGCCAAGCCGATGAAGTTTACGGCGCGGAAGACGCCGTCGGTATTGAAGTCGCCACCAATGCAGCACTCTATAAGGGTGACTGGAAGCTGCAAAAAATGCCGCCGCCATCCGGCGACGGTCAATGGCATCTTTACAATCTCGCCAATGATCTCGGTGAGAGCCGCGACGTGCAACAAGACTATCCGGAGATTTTTGCTGAATTGAAAAGCGATTATGCAGCTTACGCAAAAGAGGTCGGCATTGCCGAATTGGGCGATGATTACAATCCGTCGCAGCAAGTCGCCTTGGGCTTTGCCGTCAGTCTTTTGGTTTTCCTATGGCCTTATGCTTTGGGCCTCTTACTGGCACTCATCATGATGACCCTGCTCAGCGTAAAAGCCATAAGAGCCATCAGAGCACGATAGCACGGGGTATTGCGCCTTAAGAATCTGCCGCACGGGCAATTTTGGCGGCGCGGCGGCGCTGCGCCGAAGACGGAATATTGAGCGCTTTTCTATATTTGGCAACGGTGCGGCGCGCCATCACCACCCCCCCATCGGCCAAAAGCGCAACCAGTGCATCATCTGACAGCACGCCATCGGGCGCCGCTTCATTGGTCACCAATTCGGCAATGCGCGCTCTCACGGCTTGCGCTGATGCGGTTTTGCTATTGCCGCCCGCCTCAGCGCCGATGGCTGACGAGAACAAATCGCGGAGCGAAAACTGCCCATTAGCGGTTTGCACCAGTTTACCGGCGACGGAGCGGCTGACCGTACTTTCGTGCATGTCAATCGCCTCGGCAATATCGCGTAAGCCCATCGGCTCAAGCGCCGCCATGCCACCGGTAAAAAATGCTTGCTGATGGGCGACAATGGCGCGCGCCACGCGCAATAAAGTGGCAGCGCGTTGCTGCGTCGCTTTTTTCAGCCAGCGTGCCGATTGCACATTGGTCTTCATGAATTTACGTTCTTCATCGGTGATTTTGCGCGCCGCCATGTCCTCCCAATCGCGCTCCAATACCAACACGCTGGGCAGGCTGTCTTCATTCAAATAAGCCTGCCAACCGCCGTCGCCTTCAAGCACAATCACATCGGGCTGCGCCGGACCGCTTGTGTCGGTTTCAAAACCGGCTGCAGGTCGCGGATCGAGGGCGCGCACCGCTTGCAGATAAGGCGCAATATCATCGGCGCTGACATTCATCGCTTTAGCCAAAGCCGCCATATCGCCGCGTCCCAAAATATCAAGATTGTCGAGCAAGGCCTGATGGGTCGGTGTCCAATTACCGGCGGCGAGCAATTGCAGCCGCAGACAATCGGCAAGATTGCGCGCAAACACACCGGCGGGGGTAAAATTGCATATTTGTTTCAGAGTTTCATGCAACAGCCCCCTATCAACGCCAAGGGTCGCGCAAATTTCGTCATCGCTTTCGCGCAAATAGCCGTCTTCGTCCAACCAACCGGTCAATTCCACCGCCAGTGCGGCAATATCGCGATCGCCGATTTCCTCGGCAATTTGGCGCAAAATGTGAGGTGTCAATCCGCTTTCTTCAGCCGCGCGGTTCTCCAACATGGCGGCGACATCGCCGCTTTCCCCTTCGGCAAAATCGACCCGCACCGCTTCAATTTTGTCGGACAGGCCGGCCCCGCTCGTGCCGTCAACGGTCACCGCGCGCGGCGCTTCGCCATTACCGCTTTCGCGAAAATGCGCGGCATCAAAGGCTAGAAACGGATTTTGTTCCATTTCGCGCTTCAACATATCGGCCAGCTGAATATTGGTCAGCTGCAACAGCTCAATGGCTTGCCGCATTTGCGGATTCATCATCAGCTTTTGCTTTTGCGATATTTCAAGTCGCGGCGACAGCACCATGGGAGGTTCCTTTCGCCGCAGAATGTGCCAATTTGGCACAGTTCTTGCAAGGGGTTAAATGCGTTTAGCTATTGGTGGCAGCGCTGATCCAGCCACCGCCCAAAACACGGTCGCTATCGGCGGCGTAAAACACGCAAGCCTGCCCCGGCGACACCCCTTCTTCGGCCTCAGCCAGCACAATTTCGGCGGCACCGTTTTCTTTCAGCGTCAAGGCAGCGTGTGCCGGTTCACCGGTCGAGCGGATACGCGCCCGCACCGGCAGATCAATGGCGTCATCGCCGCCAATCCAATTCACCTCATCAAGCATAATGCGCGCCCGCGCCAAAGCCGCGCGCGGCCCGACAATCACTTCGCGCTTATCGGCGTCAATCGACACCACATAAAGCGGGTCACCGGTGGCTACACCAAGGCCACGGCGTTGCCCGACCGTATAATGCAAAACCCCTTGATGCGTGCCCAAAAGCGACCCGTCCATATGGCGGATTTCACCGGGCAAGCTGCAATCGGGGCGCAACCGTTTAATGACACCGGCATAATCGCCATTTGGGACAAAGCAAATATCTTGGCTATCCGGCTTGTCAGCCACATCAAGACCGATAAGCGCAGCAAAATCGCGGATTTCATCTTTAGTCAATTCAGCAAGCGGGAAGCGCAGAAAATCAAGCTGCTCTTGCGTTGTCGAAAATAGGAAATAGGACTGGTCGCGCGCCAAATCGCGTGGCCGATGCATTTCCCAGCCGCCGGTGCCTTGCCGCGTGGCAATATAATGGCCGGTTACCAAAGCAACTGCGCCCAGCTCGCGTGCTGTTGTCAATAAATCGCGAAATTTCACCGTCTCATTGCAGCGAATGCATGGAATTGGCGTGTGACCCGACAAATAGCTGTCGACAAATTCATCCATCACGCTTTCTTTGAAGCGCGATTCATAATCAAGCACATAATGCGGCATATCGAGCTTGGCCGCGACGGCGCGTGCATCGTGAATATCCTGACCCGCGCAACACGCGCCTTTGCGGCGTATCGCTTCGCCATGATCGTAAAGCTGTA
>RFZE01000035.1 GCA_009920875.1 Alphaproteobacteria bacterium
TGCTCTACATTTTGAAAATATCGGTCTAAAAGGTGAAGAAATTCGTGGCACAGTGGTGCTGGCAGCCGGAGTTGCCGCGGCGCAATTGGCGCGACCGCTTGGGCTCAATCTGCCTATTCGTCCGGCCAAAGGCTATTCCTTAACGCTGGATGCGGCGGGGCAGGCCGATTGCCCGCAGCATTTGCTGGTTGATCCGTTGCCGCATATCGCCATCACCCCTTTAGGGTCGCGTTTGCGAATATTGGGCATGGCCGAATTTATCGGGTTTGACCGCCATATTGATCCGAAACGCTTGCAGCAATTGCACCGGTTTTTTGCCGATTTACTGCCGCAATTGGCGGAAAGATTGGATTGGCAAAAGGCCGAAGGCTGGGCCGGTTTGCGCCCGATGAGCGCTGACGGGCGTCCGTTTATCGGCCCAAGCGGCATTGATGGCTTGTGGCTCAATGTCGGGCACGGCCATTTGGGCTGGACGAAAGCGGTCGGCTCGGCGCGCATTTTGGCCGACACTATGATCGGGCGCGCGGCGGAAATAAATGCTGCGCCGTTCTCCCCCAATGCAGACGCGCGCCGTTTGCGCTAGGGCGGTCGCAGGGCTAGAGTGCGGAATGACTTTTTTACCTCCGCCGACCAATGAGCAATATCAAGGCCAGCTATGGGCCTGTGTGCCCTTGGCATTGGTCGCGCTGCAAAATTTTGTCGGCGGCATGGTTCATGTCGTTCTGCCCGATAGCGGGCTCATCAGCGTTGCAGGCCTCAATCTGTCGCATGAGGGCGGCTTGCAAATGATACGCATGGCTGCCCGTTTGGGGGCGACGCAGGTCATTTATGCATTGGTGCTGGCGCTTATTGTTTGGCGCCACCGTAATTTCACCTTGCCGTTTCTGGTGCTGGCGATTGCCGAAAAATCATTGATAGGACTGGGCATATTGTTGAAACCGACGGGCAGCGGACACACGCCACCGGGAATTTACGGGACGGTGATATTGCTGGTGCTTTGTCTGTTGGCCCTTTTCGGCGCGCGGCGCACATCGTCCTAATGGACTTGTTTAACCCGCAAAGCCGCAATCTGCTGCCGCGCGATGGCGCGGCGTTTTATTTCGGCGCGCTTTATGGCGCGGCAGAAGCCGATAAGCTCTTTGATGCGTTGATGGAAGAAATTGACTGGCAGCATGATCGGGTAAAATTATATGGTCGCGAGATTGTCACCAAGCGCGAAGTCGCTTGGCATGGCGATGCGCCATTTCAATATACCTATTCCCACAACACCAAAACGGCACTGCCATGGACGCCGTCATTGGAAAGAATAAAAGCCGATGTCGAGGCCGAAAGCGGTGACAGTTTTAATTGTTGCCTGCTCAATCTTTACCATTCGGGCGACGAAGGCATGGCGTGGCATGCCGATGACGAAAAAGAGCTTCTGCCCGATGGCGCTATTGCCTCGGTCAGTTTGGGCGCGGCGCGGCGCTTTGTGTTTCGCCATAAGAAAGATAAAGAAAAGGCCGAAATCATGCTGGAACATGGCAGCCTATTGCTTATGCGTGGCGCAACACAAAGTCATTGGGAGCACAGCCTGCCGGTCATGAAACTTGCCAAAACGGCACGCATCAATCTGACTTTTCGCACGATTATGGGGTGAGTTTGTTGCACTGGACTTTTGACATCTAAATTGCCAATATCCCCATCAAGACAGGGAGATTCTAATATGCTGACTTTGCACTTTGCCCCCAATTCGCGCGCCGTGCGGACGCTATGGCTGCTTGAAGAATTGGGTCTTGAATATGAATTGAACCGAATGGATTTTCATCCCAAGGACTTGAAGTCTGACGCGCATCGCGCGCGCCATCCGTTGGGCCGGATTCCGGTTTTGGAAGATGGTGACGTTACGATTTGGGAATCCGGTGCGATTGCCGAATATATTTTGGAACGTCACAAAAACGGCGGTTTGAAGCCGTCCCCCGATGCTTCGAATTATCCGAAATATTTGCAATGGTTTCATTATTGCGAGGGCATGGTTATGCCGCCGATTAACACGATTGTTGTGCACACGATTTTACTGCCGCCGGAACGCCGTGATGAAACAGCCCTTGGTCAAGCGCAACGCCTATTGGGACGCGCAGTGCAACCGGTTGAAGAGGATATGGTCGGTAAGGAATACTTGGCAGGCGATTTCACGGCGGCTGACACCATGCTTGGCCATTCCATAATGATGGCAAACCGCATGGGTATTGTGAATGACGCGCATCCAAATTTGCTTGGCTATATTGAGCGGCTGAAAGCCCGTCCGGCTCTGCAAAAAGCATTCGAATTCGACACAGTTTAAGTAAAGGTTTTTGTATAAAATGGAATTTGCCGAACAAAAAATTACCACGGGGAAATATCTCTTCCGCTTTTTGAAATTCCTCGCAACCCCCGGCTCAATCGGACGCTTGAAGTCGCTTTTGACGACACGGCCCGGCGATGAAATGTCGATGATTGATTATTTGGAGCGCCACGCGGAAGAGCGCCCCGATGGCATTGCCGTCAAATATGAAGACCAGCAAATCAGCTGGGGCGAGTTAAACGCCAGGGCCAATCAAATGGCGCATTATTTTCAATCACGCGGCGTGAAATATGGCGATAGCGTTGCGCTGAATGTTGAAAACAGGCCCGAATTATTGGTCGCCGTATCAGCTTGTCTGAAGCTCGGCGCGATTGCCGGAATGGTCAATACGGGTCAAACCAATGAAGCCTTGGCACACAGCTTGCGGCTCATCGACCCCGCACTGATTGTTGTCGGCTCTGAATGCCTCGCTAATATGGAAACGGTGAGCGATATATTGGAAGAGCAGCACGCCGATAAGTTGCTTTATGTCGCCGATGGTGGGCATGCGGGGCCACCGCAAAATTATCAAGATTTGATGGCTTTGACGGCTGACCAATCGGTAGAAAATCCGGTGCCGAGCAAGACGCTGACCCTCGGCACGCCGATTTACTATATTTTCACTTCCGGCACGACCGGTTTGCCCAAGGCCAGCATTACCACCCATATGAAGGTGTTTCGCGCCGGCACGCAGTTTGGCGTTAATGTGATGACACTCACGCCGGAAGATACTTATTACTGCGCCTTGCCGCTTTATCACTCCAACGCTTTGGTCGTTGGCTTTGGTTCATGTTTGTGCGGCGGCGCGACATTGGCTTTGCGGCGCAAATTTTCGGCTAGCCAATTTTGGGAAGATTGCATTAAATTTGAGGCGACAGCTGCTATTTATATCGGCGAATTGCTGCGTTATTTGCTGGCGCAGCCGGAACGCGAAAGTGACCGCGCGCACAATGTGACCCGCGTTTTAGGCAATGGATTACGGCCTGATATTTGGATGGAATTCAAAAACCGCTTCGGCATTCCGCGTGTTCATGAGTTTTATGGTGCGTCTGAAGGCAATAGTGGCTTTGTTAATATTTTCAATTTTGACAAGACCGTCGGTTGGTCACCGGGATATGGCAAGGATTGGGAAGTCGTGTCTTTTGATGTCGACGAAGACCAACCCATTCGGGGCGAAGATGATTATATGAACCGCGTCTCGACGGGTGATACGGGCCTGCTGATTATGCAAATTTCCGAAAAGAACCCGTTTGACGGCTATACCGACGCACAAGCCAGTGAAAAGAAAATCCTTCGCGATGTTTTTGAAAAGGGCGACGCCTGGTTCAATTCCGGCGATTTGGTGATCTTGCAAAAGCACGGCCATATTCAGTTTGGTGACCGCATTGGCGACACCTTCCGCTGGCAGGGTGAAAATGTAGCAACCACGGAAGTGGAAAGCGTGATTATGAAATGGCCAGAAATTGAGGACGCCGTGGTTTATGGCGTCACCGTGCCGGGTCGTGACGGTCGTTGCGGCATGCTGTATTTGACGCAAAAAGAAGCGGGCGATATTGACCTGAACGGTCTGGCCGCGCATATGCGCGAAAAACTGCCGCCTTATGCCGTGCCGCGCTTTATCCGTATCGGCCAAAAAGTTGATGTTACCGGCACGTTCAAATTCCAGAAGTCGAAACTGAAAAATGCTGCCTATCATGTTGACGAAGTCGAAGATGATTTGTTCTTGCTGGCGCGTGATGCGGATGGCGTCGAACCGTTGACGGCAGATTTACAAGCTAAGGTTGATGAGGGCGCAATACGCCTCTAGGCGTTATGCGTCGGCCATAGCCAAGCGGCGCCGCGCACGCCGCTGGCATCGCCATGCTTGTTCTTCACCAGCCGCGTCTCGATGACATCTGAGAAAATATAAGCATCCCAAATCTCGGGAATATGGGTGTAAAGCGCATCGACATTGGACAAGCCACCGCCGAGCACAATCACGTCAGGGTCAACCACATTAATGACAGCCCCTAAAGCGCGGGCAATGCGGTCGCATAGGCGTTCAAAACTGGCTTTGGCAGCCGCGCTATCGCTGGCGATAATTTGCTCGGCAGTCAGTTTTTCCCCCGCAATGGCCTCATGGTCGCGCGCAAAGCCTGAGCGGAGCCGGAAATCCAGACCTCATTACAGCCATGCCGCCCGCAATAGCAGGGTGGGCCGGGCAGTTCTTCAGCCCTTGGCGCGGCCAATGGGTTATGCCCCCATTCGCCGCCAATACTATTGGCACCGTTTTGCAATTCGCCGTTAAACACCAGACCGCCGCCGCAGCCCGTGCCGATAATCACGCCAAATACGGATTGAGCGCCGGCGCCGGCACCGTCAGTTGCTTCGGATAGGGCGAAGCAGTTGGCATCATTGGCGAGGCGCACTTGGCGTGCCAGCTTGCTTTCCAAATCTTGCTGAATGGGGCGGCCATTTAGGCATTGTGTGTTGGAATTGCGAACAAGCCCTGTTTTCGGCGAAAGCGAACCCGGCATGCCAATGCCGATGCTGATCTCTTGCGTGCTTTCTCTATCGGCTTCACCAACAAGCTCGGCAATGGTCTCGATTATTGCCTCATAGTTTTCTGACGGTGTCGGTCGCCGTTGACGCCAAACAATCTCGCCCGCCTCATTGAGCAATACGGCTTCCATTTTGGTGCCGCCGAGATCCAATCCGAAGCGCATCAGACGACCAATGGCCCATGATTGAGTTTGGGCAGCACATATTTACCGAACAAATCGCATTCATCTTGATGCGGATAGCCTGATAAAATAAAAGCCTCAATGCCGAGTTCGCGATAAGCGTTGATTTTGGCGAGAACTTGATCAGGATCGCCGACAATCGCAGCGCCACAGCCGGAGCGCGCGCGCCCGACACCGGTCCACAAATTGTCTTCAACATAGTCGCCCGCACCGGCGGCATTGGCAGCGTCGCGCATTTCGGCCTGGCGGCGCACGCCGTATGAGGCGCTGTCTAATGAGCGATTGCGGATTTCTTCACCGATATCGTCATCGAGTTTGCTGACCAGCGTGTCGGCGGCAGCACGCGCTTCTTCTTCTGTTTCGCGCACAATCACATGCGCGCGATAGCCGAATTTCAGCGTGCGATTATAGCTGTCAGCGCGTTGGCGCATATCGTCTAGAATATCCGTAACCTTGTCCATTGTATCGGGCCACATGAGAAACACGTCGGCTTCCTGTGCCGCCACATCGCGTGCTGCAGGTGACAGGCCACCAAAATAAAAGGGTGGGCATGTGCCGGAAACGGTCTGCATGCGTGGCGGCTCGAGCTCAAGTTGAATATGTTCTCCGTCCATGTGAACCGCCTCGCCATTGAGGAATTGGCGCAGTGCTTGCATAATCTCGCGTGTGCGTTGATAGCGCGGGCCACCATCAAGCATCTGCCCCGGCATGTCAGAAGAGATAATGTTAATGGTCAGGCGACCGCCAAGCATTTGGTCGAGCGTTGCCAATTGCCGTGCCAATTGCGGCACCCACATTTCACCGCAGCGCACGGCGACCAGCAGGCGCATTTTCTCCAATAGCGGCGCAATGCCTCCGGCAAAACTGATGGAGTCCATGCCCAGCGTATAGCCGGAAGGCAGTAAAATATTGTCAAAGCCGTTTTTTTCGGCGGTCAGCGCAATATTGCGACAATGCGGCCAGCTGGCTTTCAGGCTCTGGTCTTCGACGCCGAGAAATTGATAATCATCATCGCACAGGGCTGAAAACCAACTGATTTCTGCTTGCGGGTAATCGGTCATTATTTTTCCTAGGGTAGGGGCACGCCTTCACTGGCTTCAATCAGCGCATAAGCGTCTTGCCGCGTCAAGTTTACTGTTAAAGCTTGCCCTGCGGTTTCAATGCGGGACAGATTTTGCGAGCCGATAATGGCAATCGGCGCAGCCGGATGTGCCAACACAAAAGCCAATGCGATACCGGCGCGGTCGGTGTTTTCGCGCGCCGCCAATTCATCGATTTTTGCCATTAATGCAGATGGCATGTTGTCACCTGAAATAAGTTTGCCGCCGGCCAAAGGTGACCAGGCGAGAAAGGCAGTGTCATTGCTCATGCAGCGGTCAAGTGAACCGTCGCGCAGCATGGTTAATGCGGCAAGCGAATATTCCGATTGCAGGGAGACGAGCGGGGCTTTCAAAAACCGACGCAGCGCGTCTTCTTGCGCTTGTGTGTAATTGGAAATGCCGACCATGCCGATTTTGCCGGCTTGCGCCAACCCATCAAGCGCGGCCGCAGTCTCAGCCGGATGGGCGAACATATCGGGGCGATGGATTTGATAGAGGTCGATATGGTCGGTTTGCAGGCGCGTCAGCGAGGCATCGACAGCGGCATTCAAATAATCGGCACTGGCAACATAAGGAATACCCGGAATAATGCCGCCCTTGCTGGCCAACACCATGCGGTCGCGTAAAGCTGTGTTGCTTGCCAATACCTTGCCGAGCAAAGTCTCGCTTTCGCCAAAAGCTTGGCCGCCCCAATCCAGGCCGTAAACATCGGCATTATCAATAAGGCGCATGCCATTATCGAGCGCTGCCTCTATGCGTGCTGTTGCATTGGCGACGTCATCACCGACCAGTCGCCAGCAGCCGAAAGCCAGCGGGCCGACTTGTTTGCTGCCAAGTTTGCGCGGTCCGCCATTGACCAAATTTTCTTGCGTCCCAAAACTCATAATCCGACCTCCGTCATGTCGACACGACGTTTTTCTGCCGCCGCTATTTGCGCGGCAACCCCCATGGCCACGGCGCGGTGACCGTCCAGCGCGGTTACCGGCACCGCCATATCGCCATGAATGCAAGCCAAAAAGGCTTTGTTCTGATGATAGGTTGCGCCCGAATGATAACCGGCGTTTAAGATTTCGTCCGGCACGTGAATATCCTCTTGCGCCACTTCCCATGTTTCGCGATTGCCATGGGTAACGATGTTTTGCGGCAGCAAGCATTCGACTTTTGCCTTATCGCCAATCGCCGCAAGTTCTTCGCTATGGCGCGAGCCTTCGGCAAACATGCATAAATCGAGCATGGCACGCGCGCCATTGGCAAAATCAAACACGACATAGGCATTGTCCCAAATATCGGGGGTCTGGCCATGATATTTTTCGTCCAAATGATTGACGTTTTGTCCGCCTGAAGCGATTACGCCGGTCGGTTCGCTGCCGATGATGAAACGCATCAGATCGAAAAAATGGCAGCATTTTTCAACCAGTGTGCCGCCCGTATTGCGGTTGAAGCGGTTCCAGTCCGCGACCTTTGGTAGGAATGGAAAGCGATGTTCGCGAATGGAGAGCATTTGAATTTGCCCGATATCCCCGCCATGCACGCGAGCAATCATATTGTCGAGCGCCGGTTTGAAGCGATATTCCATGCCGACTTGGAAAATAATCCCATTATGGCCGACGCGCTGCATGACTTTCTGCGTGTCGTCCAGATTGGTGCATAGCGGCTTTTCGCATAATATCGGCTTACCCGCTTCAAGGGCACTGTCGAGCACGTCAATATGATGAAAATTCGGTGTCGCGATAACCAGCGCATCAGGGCCGTTATCGCCGAGCAGGGTTTCAAAATCATCGGTCAGTGTCGGCGTGCCGTCCGTCATTTCTGCTGCTTTGGCCAGCATGGTCGCATCCGTATCAGCCAGCGCCGTCACTTGCGCCCCGTCGAGCAAGTTGAAATTTTGAATATGCTCCTGCCCCATCATACCGGTGCCGATAATGCCAATGGTGATGTCGCTCATTTAACCCTCAAAACCTGACAGCTTTTTTGCTGTCGCGCTTTTTTCAACTTCACCGGCAGTTTTCCATGTGCCAAGCATAATATCGCCAAGCCCGTTGGTGATGCCCCAATTATAGTTTTCATTGTGGAAGTGATGACGCATATGTGCGTCGCGCAGGCTGCGTCCCCAACCGGTCAGCGGCTTATAGCTTTGGGTGTGATGAGCCAAATGCACCCATTCATAAATCAGATAATAGGCCAATGAGGCGATCAGCGGCATCAATACGTCCTCATGCGGCTGCCCGACCAACCAGACCATCAGTGCATAGCTGAGATAAAGCTGAATAAACATAATGATGATGGCGCTGATGGGCGCGAATTGCAGGTCGCGTCGCTCGGGGTGTAAATGGTGGCCATGATGCAGGCGGATTTGATAATTGCGCCAAAAGCCCGGCGTGTCGGTCAGCGGGCGGTGCAATGTGTATTTATGCGTCACCCATTCGAAAAACGGCGCGCTGGCTATCACCAGCAGCACCCATGGCCAGCTGTGCCATAGCGCCAGATCGTGAATGGCATAGGCGCAGAAAAACAGCGCGGCGAATAAAAATTGCACTGAGCCGTGGGTCACATAATTACGGAAAATATCTCGCATTAAACTCTCCTGCCGATGACTTAGCAGATTTACCTTAATTCGGGAATGGCAGCGCCATGTGCGTCCAGCAACTCATCAACCAGCGCCCAAATTTGGTCGAGGGTCAATTCAGCCGCCGTGTGCGGGTCGAGCATGGCGGCGTGATAAACATGCTCGCGCTTGGCGCTTGTCAGCGCTTCGACGGTTAATTGCTGGACATTGATATTGGTCTGCATCAGTGCCGCAAGTTGCGGCGGCAGCGCGCCGACTTTCTGGGGCTGCAGCCCGTTACCATCGACCAGACAAGGCACTTCTACACAGGCATTTTCCGGTAAATTGTCAATCAGGCCACGATTGGTGACATTGCCGTGAATTTTATCTTTTTTACCGAGCGCGCAAGCGGCGATAATGCGCGCGGCATATTCGACCGATTTTTCACATACCAAGCTGTCGCCTTGGGTCAAAGCCGCTTCTTGCGCTTGCCATTCGGCTATTTGCGCTTCGCAGCGGCGCGGATATTCATCGAGCGGAATTTCATATTTGTCTATCAATTCGGGGTGCTTGGCATTGATGAAATAGGGCGTGTATTCGGCGAAGTGCTCTGAGCTTTCGGTCACGAAATAACCAAGCCTTTGCAGCATGTCATAGCGCACATGATTGGCACAGTTTTCCCAGCCACGACCATAATCGCGTGTCTCTGCCAGTTTTCTGAGGCGCGGATAGAGATCTTCCATGCGCCCGTCAGCATGGCGCTTTTCAAAGCGCGTATAAAAAGCGACATGATTGATACCGGCGCAATCATGATCAATGGTTTGCGGGTCTTCGCCAAGGTCGCGCGCTAAATCGATCGCCGTGCCCTGCACAGAATGGCACAGCCCGACATAATTCAACTGTGGCGCGAGTTTGGATAAAGCGAGGCAGTTAATGGCCATCGGATTGACATATTGTAAGAGCAGCGCATCAGGGCAGCATTCGGCCATATCATCGGCAATTTGCTTTAGCACCGGCACCGTGCGCAAGCCGCGCATAATGCCGCCAATACCGAGCGTATCGCCAATGGTTTGGCGCAGCCCGTATTTTTTCGGAATTTCGAAGTCAATTATAGTTGCCGGCTCATAACCGCCGACTTGAATCATGGTGATAACGAAATCGGCATCTTGCAGCGCATCGCGCCGATCGAGCGTGGCGGAAACAGTCGGTTTTGTCTTTGTGGTCTTGGCTATGCGGTGCGTCACTTTCTCCGAGGTGGCGAGGCGCGCTTCATCGATATCGTGCAGCGCGATATGCGCTCTCTCAAGCCCCGGCTCGAGGACAATATCGGTGACGATATTTTTCATGAATACGGTGCTGCCTGCGCCGATAATGGCAATTTTGACCACGCTTGCTCCTTTGACTTGTCGCTGCCTTAACCCTTGCCTAGACTGTCATAAATGCAGTGTTTTGTGCAATGCGGTAGGGGAGTGGGCAATGCAGCATCCATATGATTTTGAAAGCGAAGCAATTGCTTTGGTTGCGCGTATGTCGGTCGACGAAAAAGCTTCGCTCATGTCGGGTTCCAGCTTTTGGCATTTGCAGCCGCTTGAGCAATATGACTTGCCGCCAATTATGGTATCGGACGGGCCGCATGGCCTTAGAAAACAGGGTGACCAGACCGACCATATGGGGCTCACCGCTTCTGTTCCGGCGACATGTTTTCCGACCGCTGTTACACTGGCATCAAGCTGGGACAAAGAGCTTATCGGCCAAGTCGGTGCCGCCATTGGGCGCGAATGTCAGGCTGAGGGGGTGTCGGTATTGCTGGCGCCGGGCGTCAATATTAAGCGCAGCCCGCTATGCGGCCGCAATTTTGAATATTATTCAGAAGACCCGTTTATGGCAGGTGAGATGGCGGCGGCATTTATCAGTGGCGTGCAATCAACCGGCACGGGCACCAGCCTCAAACACTTCGCGGTCAATAATCAGGAAGCACAACGTATGGTTGTGGATACGCTGGTTGATCGACGGACATTGTTTGAGATTTATCTACCCGCCTTTGAAGCGGCGGTGACGCAAGCACAGCCGTGGACGGTGATGTGCGCCTATAATCGTTTGAACGGCATTTACTGCTCCGAGCATGAAGAATTGCTGACCGGTATTTTGCGCGACCGTTGGGGCTTTAAAGGCTTGGTGGTGACCGATTGGGGTGCGGTTAATGAACGCCCGCGCGGCATCGCTGCCGGATTGGAATTGGAAATGCCGAGCAGTGGTGGCGTCAATGATCGGTTGGTTGCAGCGCAAGTGAAAGACGGCAGCTTTAATGAAGCGCATCTCGACCGCGCCGCCAGCCGCGTGACGCAGATGATATTGGCGTCGAAAAACAATGCCGTGCCGCAAGCCGTCGATTTTGACGCGCATCACGCATTGGCCCGCAAGGCGGCGGCGGAAGGCGCAGTCTTGCTTAAAAATGACGGGCTTTTGCCGCTTGCCGACAATAAATCAGTGGCGCTTATCGGGGCTTTTGCCGAAGCACCACGCTTTCAGGGGGCGGGTTCATCGCAAGTTAATGCGGCCAAGCTCGATAAACCGCTTGATGCTTTTGTTTCGCGATTGGGTGCGGCCAATGTCACTTACGCGCAAGGCTTTGATGCCGAATTGGCGGAAGCCGATGAGGGATTGATTGACGAAGCGGTGGCGGCGGCTCAGAAAGCCGAAATTGCCGTTATCATGGCCGGCCTACCGCCTTTATTTGAGGCGGAAGGGTTTGACCGTACGCATTTGCGCCAGCCCGAACAAATTGAAAATCTGATTGCCGCCGTGGCCGCAGTGAATGAAAACACGGTGGTGGTGCTGTCCAATGGCGCGCCGATAGAAATGCCGTGGCTTGCAGATGCTCCCGCTGTGCTTGAAATTTATTTGGCGGGTCAGGCCGGCGCTCACGCATTGGTTGATTTGCTTTATGGCGACGTCAATCCGAGCGGCAGGCTGGCCGAAACCTTTCCGTTTGCGTTGGCTGATTGTCCGGCACAGGAAAACTTCGCCAGTCACAAGCGCCAATTGGTCTATCGCGAGGGCTTGAATATCGGCTATCGCCATTTCACCAGCCATGATGTGCCCGTGCTGTTTCCGTTCGGCCATGGCTTGAGCTACACGAAATTCAGCTATAGCGATGCCGTGCTGTTGGCCGATTGGTCGGCCGATAACGAAACTGTGGAAGTGGCGGTGACTGTCACCAATAGCGGCGATAGAACGGGCGCTGAAGTGGTGCAGCTTTATGTGCGCGAAGTCGAAGCCACCGCCTATCGCCCCGATCGCGAATTGAAAGCATTTGAAAAAATAACGCTCGCGGCGGGGCAATCGCAGCAAGTGCGGTTCACACTCAATAGGCGTGCTTTTGCTTATTTCGATGTCACGCAAGATGATTGGGATATTGAACCGGGCGTGTTTGAGATACTTTTTGGGTCTTCGTGCATTGATATTCACCAGACGCTGTCGGTCAATTTACCCGATGGGAGCGGTCGCAATTCTCAACCCTTGCGCGAAGCGCCTTATGTGATGATGGAAGACACGCAATTGGCGGCTTTGGGTTTGACGGTAACGCCGCCTGAAAGCATTAAGCCCTATCACGCCAATACGACGCTGGCCGATATTCGCGGCCATTGGCTCGGCAAGCGTGTGTGCGATGCGGCGCTGGAGATGGCGGCAAAGACCATGGGCAAAAGACAAGAAACACCGGTTGCGATGAAAATGCGCGAGGAAATGATTATGTCGCTGCGCCTCAAGACCGTGCAAATCATGTCAGGCGGTGCGCTGACGCCGAAGCGTTTTGATTTGCTGCTTTTGGCGTTGAATAATCGCTGGCTGCGCTTTTTGGCGCGGCTGCTGCGCCGCTAGTCGCGTAAATCCAACCAATTGACCTGTTCCGTTGTGAGGCTGATTTGAGCCGCATCAAGGCTGTCTTGCAGTTGCATCGGGTTGCGCGGGCCGACCAAAGCACAGCATGGGAAGGGCTGGTTGACGACATAAGCAAAGGCAATTTGAATGGCGCTGACGCCCATCTCTTCTGCCAGCTGAAAAGCGCGGCGGCGGCGTTCGAGATTTTCCTCAGAGCCCCAAACGCGTTGCATTTCGTCATCAGTGGGGTCAGCCCCGTGCCGCGTTGCGGCCAGACCTTTGCCTTCCCAATCGAGGAAAAAGCCGCGTGCTTGCGCCGACCAAGGCAAAAGCGGGAAATTATGAACGCTGTGCCAGTCGCGGAAATCATCGGTTGAACTGGCAAGGCAGCCGGGCCAAACCGGATCTTCCATGCGCGCCAGCGAGAAATTATTGCTCACCAGCGAAAACCCGGGACCTCCCTTGGATTGTGCATATTCATTGGCCGCATCAATGCGCGCGGCCGTCCAGTTGGAACCACCGAAGACACGAATACGTCCCTTATCCATTTCGCCATGCAGTGCATCGACCCATTCGCCGATCGGGATATCA
>RFZE01000036.1 GCA_009920875.1 Alphaproteobacteria bacterium
CAATCTTTGTACCGAAACTGAGTGCCTTGATTGTTATGCGAAGTAAGAACACTTAGCGTGATGTCGGCAAAGGTAGGAACACCAGTCCCAGTGTTATTCACCTGTCCTTCTAGAGACATTCTTTCCAACCAAGTGTACATCTCTTTATACGATTCCATGTCTTCGTCTAGAATCAATGTAAGAAGCAACTCATCATAGGCAAGGCGCGCCCGCGCCAGATGCGTCGGTTCCAGCGCCGCCATATTTTCAGGCCGATGCACCGCTTGCGCTGCATTGTGCCAATCCGGCCAATTTTGCTTTTTCAGCCATTCCTCTTCCTGCCATTCGGGCAGGGCCGGAACTTGTGGCAACGCCGCCTGAATGGCTTTCATCAGCACTTTGGCCGACAACCCCGCCGTCAATGGATAAACCGGCTCGACAATCGGCAACTTATCAAACTCGGCTTGCGGCAGCATGTGGTCGGGGTGAACGATTTGCAGCTGCTCGCGAAACCGCTCAACACGGCCGGAAACCATGCGCTTTGCGCCTTCAGGCATGGCCTTGCCCAGCCAATCCCCGCGTGCATGGAAAAACACCAGCGATAAATAGCCGGTCTCATTTCCGCATAAAATGCGATAGGGCAGATTGCGCCTTCTGGGGGCTTCGTGTTTCATCACCTCGACCTCAAAAGTCGCGATGCGGCCGTCCTCAATCTCAGCCAAAGACGGGCGATATTGTCGGTCAATCAGATTGCTCGGCAAATGAAACAGCAAATCGACGATTTTATCGCCGGTAAATTCGGCCAGAATTTTACCGAGCTTTGGCCCAATGCCAGGCAGGGTTGTGGCGTCAGCAAACAATATATCGAGCAGTGTCGGGCGCATCGGTCTCTCACAGCCATGAATCGCCATTAGACTAGCACAGAAAAGGCCTTATATCAGACAGGCATCGGGCAGATGACATTCTGCCCGGCTCTGCTATAACCCCCGTCAGAGGTTCAAAAATGACACAAGAGCTTGACGCTGAACGCCGCAAACTGCATTTCCGATCATGCCATCGCGGCATTAAGGAAATGGATATAATTTTCGGCAAATTTGCCGATACGGTGCTGGCTGATTTGCCGCAAGATGATTTGGCCGATTATCAGCGCATTCTCGAATTGCCCGATGACAAGCTGTTCAGCTGGGCCACGGGGCGCGAAGATGTGCCTGATGAGGTGCGCTCGCCATTGCTCGACCGTCTGTTGAGCCTGGAGCATATGTAAACTGCCAATAAGAAAAGAGGCAGAATTGATAAACGCGCAGATTGAAAAACTAATTTCGCATAAAGGCCGATTGGCCGTTGGTGGTGCGCCTGAGGGCTATCAACCTTTGGTGTTGGCCGATATGGCGCGCCTAGAGGGCGATCGTTTGGTTTATATTGCGCGCGATGCTTCCGCCGCCACGGCCATGCGCAATATGCTGGGGTTTTTCGCGCCCGATATCGCCACGCTTTATTTGCCGGCTTGGGATTGCTTGCCTTATGATCGCCTGTCGCCGCAAGTCGCCGTCATGTCGGAGCGCATGGCAACATTGGCGCAATTGCCGCTGCTGGAAGGCACACCGCATATTCTCGTCACCACCATATCGGCAGCGGCGCAGCGCTTGCCACCGCGTCACTTGCTGGCCGGATTGTCCATGGCTTTAAGGCCCGGCAATAATATCGATGTCGATGCTCTGACCGGCTTTTTGAGCAGTAATGGCTATAGCCGCTGTTCCACCGTTATGGAGCCCGGCGATTATGCTGTGCGCGGCGGTATTATCGATCTTTTCGCGCCCGGCAGTGAGACGCCTGTGCGGCTTGATTTATTCGGCGATACGCTGGAATCCATTCGTCCGTTTGAGCCGGAAAGCCAGCGCACCATCGGCCAGCTTAGCGAATTGACACTGACTGCCGCCGGTGAAATTCACCTCGATGAGGAGACGGTTTTGCGCTTTCGGCGCGGCTATGTGCAGGCATTTGGCACAGTAATGGATAGTGACCCACTTTATGCCGCCATCAGTGACGGCGCACGCTACCAGGGCATGGAACATTGGTTGCCACTATTCCACGACAGTTTGGAAACTTTGTTCGACCATTGCGGTGCGGCGCTTTATATCGCCGATGACCAAACCGAAGCTGCGCTGCAAGAGCGTCACGAGCAAATTGCTGACTATTATCAAGCGCGCGAAGAGGCCATGCAGACCGACATGAAAGAAAGCGACGGGCGGCGCATCATCAAACCCTTGCCGCCAGAAGCACTCTATTTACTCAATGATGAATGGTCGAAACGGGTGGATGACACGCGGTGGCGCAGCATCGGCACGTTTCAGCATCCTGACGGTGAAAATCTCTCCGGTCACGCGGGTCGCAACTTTGCCGCCGAACGCAAGCAGAAAGACATTAATCTATTTGACGCTGTGGTCACGCATATCGCGGCAGAACAGGCCGCCGGTCGCTCTGTGCTTTTGGTCGCTTCCAGCCGTGGTGCCATGGAGCGACTGGAAACGCTTTTGAACGAACACGGCGCGCCGCCGGTGCAATTTATCAATGAGTGGCAAGCACCGCAGCAAGGGCAGGGTGCCCACATCGCCATTATCGCCATGGATAACGGATTTGCCACAGAACAACTGAGCGTGCTGACCGAGCAAGATATTCTCGGCGATCGCATGGTGCGACGCCCCGGCCGTAAGAAAGCGGAAAACTTTCTGACTGAGGCGAGCAGTCTGACACCCGGTGACCATGTAGTGCATGTAGAGCACGGCATTGGCCGCTTTGAGGGATTGCAGACCATTGACGTCGGCGGCGCACCGCATGATTGCTTAAAGCTGATTTATCACGGCGACTCGCGACTTTTCCTGCCGGTTGAAAATATCGAATTGCTGAGCCGCTTTGGCGGCGATGATATGACGGTGACGCTCGATAAAATCGGCGGTGTCGCTTGGCAGATGCGCAAAGCGCGGCTCAAGGAAAAAATCAAACTCATTGCAGATGAATTGATAAAAACCGCGGCAGAGCGCGCCATGCGCGACGGCGAGGTGATGACACCGGATATCGGTCTCTATGATGAATTCGCGGCACGTTTTCCGTTTGAAGAAACCGAAGATCAAATTGATGCCATTGAGGCGGTGATTGATGATTTGGCCAGCGGCCGACCGATGGACCGCCTGATTTGCGGTGATGTCGGCTTTGGTAAGACCGAAGTAGGCTTGCGCGCCGCCTTTATTGCCGCCATGTCGGGCAAGCAGGTGGCCATCGTCGCGCCAACCACGCTTTTGGCGCGCCAACACGCCAAAACTTTCACCGAACGGTTTGCCGGTATCCCGGTCGAAATTGCCGAATTGTCCCGTTTGGTCGGCACGGCCCAGGCTGCAGACACTAAAGAGGGGCTGAAATCGGGCGCCGTCGATATTGTCATCGGCACGCATGCTTTGCTGGCAAAGACCATCGAATTCTCGCGGCTGGGGCTGGTCATCGTAGACGAAGAACAGCATTTCGGCGTGGCGCATAAGGAGCGCTTAAAAGCCTTACGCGCCGAGGTGCATATGTTAACGCTGACCGCTACGCCCATTCCTCGCACGCTGCAAATGGCATTAACCGGCGTGCGCGACCTATCGCTTATCGCGACACCGCCGGTTGACCGCCTTGCTGTGCGCACCTATGTGACGCCATTTGATGAGGTCGGTATTCGAGAGGCGCTGTTGCGTGAGAAATATCGAACCGGACAAAGCTTTATCATTGTGCCGCGCATTGCCGATTTGCCCGATATGGAAGCCTATTTGAGCGAAACCGTGCCGGAGGTGAAATATGTTACCGCGCACGGTCAAATGGCCGGTGGAGAGCTGGAAACCCGCATGAACGCCTTTTATGACGGTCAATATGATGTGCTGCTCTCAACCTCGATTATTGAAAGCGGATTGGATATTCCCTCGGCCAACACCATTGTCATTCACCGCGCCGATATGTTTGGACTGGCGCAACTTTATCAAATGCGCGGCCGTGTTGGACGCTCTAAAACCCGCGCATACGGATATCTTACCTACAATGAAAACAATGGCTTAACGGATTCGGCTGAGAAACGGCTTAAAGTTATGCAGTCGCTCGACAGCCTTGGCGCCGGGTTCAATCTGGCTTCATATGACCTCGATTTGCGTGGGGCCGGCAATTTGGTTGGCGAAGAGCAATCGGGTCACATTAAAGAAGTCGGCTATGAGTTGTATCAAGCCATGTTGGAAGAAGCGGTGGCCGAGCGGCAAGGCGAGGCGGCCGAAGAAAGCTGGGCACCGCAAATTAATGTCGGCATTTCGGTTTTGATACCGGAAGATTATGTTCCGGATTTGGATTTGCGCATGGGGCTTTATCGGCGCTTATCAAGCCTGACCGAGCGCGCCGATATTGACGCGTTTGCAGCTGAAGTGGTTGATCGCTTTGGCCCCTTACCTGAAGAAGTGCAGCACTTGCTTGCCATTCTCGCCATTAAGATAGACTGCCTCGCAGCAGGTATCGAGAAAATCGACGCCGGACCAAAGGGCATAGCCGTGGTTTTCCGCAATCAGCTATTTGCCAACCCTGACAAATTGATTGCCCATGTCGCTGAAAATCAAACGCGCATCAAAATTCGTCCTGATCAAAGCCTGGTGTTTCGCGCCAAAGCCGAAGATGCGGATGAGCGTTTGCGAATATCCTCTTTGGTAGCAAAGCAATTGGCTGAACTGGCCGCGTGATTATTGCACGGCCAGTTTTTGCCGCGCTTTTTCGATAAATCGACTGAGATATTCAGGCTCTTGCGCGCCCATCAGCAAAAACTTGCCGCCGGCGAGAAAGGCCGGCACGCCATGCACGCCCAAATCGCGTGCTGCCGCATCATCATTGCGGGTCGCCTCAATATCATTATTACCCTCAAACAACTCCGCCAAAAGCGGCACATCCATGCCATGCAGACCGGCAATTTCCAATAAAACAGCGACATCACCAATATTGCGTCCTTGCTCAAAATGGGCAGAAAACAGGGCTTCAGCAATCATATGCTGTTGGCCGGTGCTAGCCGCCCACCGAATGAGCCGGTGCGCATTCATTGTATTGGGCGTGATTTTTATCTTTTCAAAAGCAAAATCAATATTCGTGCCTTCAGCCGCCACCTTTATGTTTTCGCGCATTTTCTTGACACCTTCTTCGCCATAGCGCTGTTTTATTTTGGCCGTCAGGTCGGCCCCTTCAGTGGGTGTGTCCGGGTAAAGCTGATAGGGACGCCACATCAAATTAATACGCACATCCGTAAGGCTTTCCAATGCCGCGTCCAACTTGCGCTTACCGATAAAGCACCATGGACAAATCACATCTGAAATCACATCCAGTTGCAGTACCGGCAGATTTTCTGTTTCAGCATTGCTCATATTCTTCTCCCGCTTTGCTTTATTGTGGCAAAGAAAGCAGAACAATGTCAAAGTGCGCAGCGAAAAATTAGGAGAGAAACGTGGGCGAAATTTCGACCAATACTGATTTAACGGGCCGAACGGCGCTGGTGACCGGCGCCAGCTCAGGGCTTGGCGTGCGCTTTGCGCAAGTCCTGTCAGCGGCCGGTGCGCGTGTCATTATCACGGCGCGGCGCGAGGAAAAATTAGTCGAATTGCAAAAAGAAATTAACGCGCAGGGCGGCGCGGCGCACGCCTTTGGCTTGGATGTAACCGATTTCGACAAACTTCCGACTTTTTTCGATACGCTGCGCGAGCAGGATTTAATGCCCGATATTTTGGTCAATAATGCCGGCATGAATGTCGACAAAACGGCGCTCGACTATTCGCCGGAAGATTTTCATCAGGTCTTGGGCACAAATCTGACCGCACCGTTTTTCCTCGCCACCGAATTTGCCCGCCATCACATGGCGCAAGGTTCGGCGGCGCGTATTATCAATATCGCTTCGGTCGGCGGCTATAATGTGTTGCCGGGTTTAACGCCTTATTGCATGTCAAAATCCGGCATTATCATGATGACGCGTGGGTTGGCACGCGAATGGGCGCGTAGCGAAATTAATATAAACGCGATTTGTCCGGGCTATATTGAAACCGAAATAAATGATTACTGGTGGCAGACCGATGGCGGTAAAAAGCAAATAGCGAGCTGGCCGCGCCGTCGGCTGGCCGGTGAAGAAGATTTGGATGGCGCGTTGTTGCTCTTGGCCGGACCGCAAGGCAGCGGCATGACGGGCACAACCATCACGGTTGATGACGGACAATATATTTAGAGGCTGATATGCTCGCTCAGCTTGTCGCCCTGGCCGAACATGAAAAAGTAGTCGGTATTGGCGAGACCGGCCTTGATTATTTTTACGAGCACAGTCCGCGCGACGCCCAACAGCGCAATTTTCGCGCCCATATTGAAGCATGCCGCGAAAGCCGACTGCCGTTGATTGTGCACGCCCGTGATGCCGATGAAGACACGGCTGATATTCTCGAAGATGAAATGGGGAATGGCGACTATCCCGGGCTTATCCATTGCTTCACGGCCGGGCCTGATTTAGCGCGCCGCGCCCTCGATATCGGATTTTATATCTCCATAAGCGGTATTGCGACATTCAAGAATGCAACTGAGTTACGAGAGACCATTCAATCGATTCCGCTGGAACGACTTTTGGTCGAGACCGATGCGCCGTTTCTTGCCCCCGTGCCGCATCGGGGCAAGCGCAATGAGCCTTCCTTTGTCGCTGACACGGCGGCCATGCTGGCAGATTTGAAAGGCGTTTCAACTGAAGAACTGGCGCGTATTACCAGCGATAATTTCTTTACGCTGTTCTCCAAAGCCAAGAGGCCGGTTAGCCTATGAGCTTAAGCTTTCGGATTTTGGGCTGCGGCTCTTCCGGTGGTGTGCCGCGCTTGGACGGTAATTGGGGCGATTGCGACCCCGAAAATCCGAAAAACCGACGCACGCGCTGTTCTTTGCTGGTGCAGCGCACGGGCAAAGAGGGCACGACCAATGTGCTGATTGACACCTCGCCGGATATGCGAAACCAGTTGATTGACGCCAATGTCACTTGGCTCGACGCCATTCTTTATTCGCATGATCATGCCGACCAAACGCACGGTATTGATGATGTACGCGCCATGGTTTACGCCAAACAAAAGCGCATTGAGGTTTGGATGGACGAAGCGACATCGCAAACTCTCACCAGTCGCTTTGGATATTGTTTTGAGCAAAGCGCCGGCACACTTTATCCGGCCATTTTGAAAGATAATCGCATCAAAACTCCCTACCAAGAGATTACGGTGGCAGGTGAGGGCGGCACCATTACAGCGACGCCATTTCGCCAAATACACGGCAATATCGACTCGCTCGGATTCCGCTTTCAAAATATTGCTTATTCAAGTGATATCAGTGATATACCCGAAGAAAGCTATCCAATGCTTGAAGGTTTGGAGTGCTGGGTTGTCGATGCGCTGAGGCGCGCCCCGCACCCGACCCATTTTCATCTTGATAAAACGCTGGCTGAAATCGAGCGGTTTAAGCCGAAGCGTGCCATTTTGACCAATCTCCATGTCGATATGGATTACGCACAATTATGCAACGAATTGCCAAAAAACATTATTCCTGCATTTGACGGCTTGGAGTTTGATTGAGATTTTGTTAAACATTGTGCGTGTGGTGTTGTGTTAATGAAAAAAGGGTCGAAAGATCCTTCGGTTTTCTCGCTTATTGAGCTGCTTGTTGTCGTTGCCATTATTGGTATTCTGGCAGCGGTCGGCATCGTCGGCTATCAGGGTATTATAGACGCCTCCCAAAAAGAGACCGCCTTGGCCAATGGCAATACGGTTGCCCGCGCCATTGAACAAGACTTTCTTTCCTTGGCAAATGGCCTCAGCTCAACAACAGAACTTGGCAATAAAATTGTCGTCGATGGCGTCACTCTTAACTAATTTAATCAATAATTTGTCATAATATTTATTATGCGTATTTTAATGGTAGATTGTTGAGGGCGGCTTCGGGGTCGCCCTTTTTTATGGAATCACGTCACTGTGCTCATATATGAGCCAAAATAAAATCAATCGCATAATCGATGTCATGGCTGCGCTGCGCCATCCCGAGACCGGCTGCCCATGGGATTTGCAGCAGGACTTTGCTTCCATTGCACCATATACATTGGAAGAAGCCTATGAAGTCGCCGACGCGATTGAGCGCGGAGATATGGATGATTTGAAAGACGAGCTTGGCGACTTGTTGCTGCAAGTGGTTTTCCATGCCCGCATGGCTGAAGAAGCAGAGCTGTTCGCGTTTGATGATGTCGTCGATGCCATTTCCGACAAAATGATGCGCCGCCACCCGCATGTTTTTGGCGACGGCGATGCCGATAATCCGGAAGCAGTGCGCCAAAGCTGGGAAGAGATAAAAGCGCAAGAAAAAGCCGAAAAAGACAAATCCGAACCTGAAAGCCTGATGGATGACATTCCCCTTGCCCTTCCCGGCCTCAGTCGCGCCGTCAAAATGCAAAACCGCGCTGCGCGCATCGGCTTTGATTGGCCTGATATTGAGCCCGTTTTCGATAAATTACATGAAGAAATCGCTGAGGTGCGCGAGGCCATCAAAAGCGGTTCAGCCGACGCTATGGAAGATGAAGTCGGCGATTTGCTGTTCGTTGTCGCGAATATTGCCCGTCATCTCAAGGTTGATCCTGAAAAGGCTGTGCGCCGGACAAATAACAAGTTTATTTCCCGCTTCAAACACCTTGAAGCGTTGGCCGCACAAAGCGACGCGCAAACATTATCGCTCGAAGAACTCGAAGCATTTTGGCAGGCCGCCAAAAAGGCAGAAAAAGACGCTTAAGCGACGGTGATTTCTACCGGACTGTTCGGCATGATGGTCGAAATAGCGTGCTTATAGACCAATTGCGAATGGCCATCGCGGCTTAGCAGCATAGACGTTGCATCAACCCAAGTAATGGTTCCCTGCAATTTCACGCCATTAACCAAAAATATGGTCAAAGCCAGCTTTTGTTCGCAAACATGATCGAGGAATGAATCCTCCAAGGAGTCGGTCGCTGAGGACATTGGTTTACCCAGTTTATTCTGCGGACGACGGAGGTTTCGCCCTGTTACTTTATTGACGCGGCCCTCCTCTCCGCGACGCATTAACCGACAAACTGTGACATAACTAGCATTTGAAACCTAGTTAATTTTCAATTTTTAGGAAGTTTCTTCTCAACTGTGTCATAGGCGTCTGACAGCTGCTTGGCCACGGTTCCGGGTTTGCCATCGCCGATTTTATGGCCATCAATAGAGATGACGGGGAACACCGACATGGTTGAGGCCGTCGAAAAGCATTCTTTTGCCGCCAAAGCATCGTCGAGCGAGAAGGGTTTTTCTTCAAATTTGAGCTTCAAATCAGCCACGCAATCGAGCAAAACCTGCCGAACAATGCCATTAAGAATATCATTATCGGCCGGTCGCGTGCGCAGCACGCCCTTGGCGTCCAAAATCCACGCATTGGTCGCGGCCCCTTCCGTAACCATGCCCTGCCCGTCAATCTGCCATGCTTCCTGCACATTTGCATTGCGCGCCGACTGACGCGCCAAAACATTGGGCAGCAGGCTGATGGATTTAATGTCGCAACGCGCCCAACGTTGGTCAGGCACGGAAATAACCGATATGCCCTTTTTCATAATTTGCGCGCGGCGTTCCGCCGAGATTGGCCGCGCCGTCATCACCAAAACCGGCTTCAAAGACGCATCATACATATGTTCACGCGGCGCAACGCCACGCGACACTTGCATATAAAGAATACCGCTTTGAATGCGATTACGACGCAGGGTTTCGCGCATCACTTGCTGCAAAGCAGCCCGCGACATCGGCATCGGCATATCCAAAGCAGCCAGCGAATATTCCAAACGGTCGAGATGGCGCGCTTCATCGAGCAGCCGTCCACTGCGAACAGCGCATACTTCATACACGCCATCGGCAAATTGATAGCCGCGATCCTCCGGCAAAATACCCGGCATGTTCAGCGGTTGGTAAACACCGTCAATATAAGCAATGCGGCTCATCCGAATTTCAGCTCCATTTAGCGCATATATCGCCAAAAAGATGACGTAAATAAGACCATCAAAATCAATAATTCTATGCGACCGGCAATCATTAGCAGCGCAATGGTGATTTGCAAACCGTCAGACATTGCGGCAAATCCGAGCGGCAAATCAAGATGGCCGGAAATAGCCAAGCTATTGGTCAAAGCGCCCAGAACAATCGGCCATGCATCGGCCAATGTTGTGCCGAAAAGCCCCAACAGCAAAACCCCAACGGAGATAAAAAGAATGAAAATCGCTGTAAATGCCCAAGCGGCATTAAAATCCCTGTCCTGCAAATGACGCCCTTCCAGCGATAAGGGATGCACGGAAGACGGGTAAGACAGCTTGCCCAATTCGCTGCCCAAATCTTTGGCCAGAATAATGGCGCGCATCACCTTCACCCCGCCGCTGGTCGACAGTGCCATGCCGCCGATCAGCACCGGAACCATGACCCAAACAACCGGCCACGCTGCCAGCTCACCATCGGGAAGGAAGTTGAAACCGGCGGTGCTGTGTAGGGAAATCGATTGCCAGAGCACGCTGATGCCGCCACTTGTCGGCACGGCAAGCATCGTTATTGCGCCATAGGCCAACACCAAAGCAATGAACACACGCATTTCCGTGACTTGAAAACTGCTGCGCGCCTCGCGCCCCAAAGTAAGCACCATCAACATGGGAACACTGATGGAGCCGACAAAGCATAAAAGAGCTATAACGCCCTGCCCGCCGCCGCTCAGCAAGGTGGCGAGGCTTTGCTCATCTATACTCATGCCACTGGTTGATATGGCAGATAGCGCCAGACAAACTGCCTCAACCAGAGGGCTGCCAAAAGCCAGCAAAGCGATAATGCCAAGTGTGGTGAACAGCAGATAAACCGGCAGAATAAGCCGCAAAGGGCGACCCAAGCGCGACGAAAGCGGTGCATTTTCCTCGTGTTGCAAAAGCGGGCTGCCGATGAGTGTAATACCACCAATGCCAAATGGCGCCAGCACGGCGACCGCAAATACCAGCGTCCAAAGACCGCCAAGCCAGCTTAATACGGCGCGCCACAATAAAATCGGCGTCGCTTCGGCTTGCGGCACGGATAACATGCTGCCGCCCGATGTAGTAAGGGCTGAGACGGCTTCAAAATAAGCTGCGAGCAAGCCGTCAATTTGTGATGCACCAATGAAAGGAATGGCCGCAATGGCCGGCAAGAAGCTCCAGAACAAAACCATAATCAACAAAAGCTCAATGCCATTGGCGCGATGACGGCGGCTGGTATAGCCACTCAAGAGTAAGGCACCTGACACAAAGGCCGTCAGCATTAATCCAATGGCAAAATTTCCGGCGTGGGCATAACCGGGGTCAAGCAAACTGGCAATCCACGGCAGCACCATCAGCAAGGCAATCATGCATCCGCCATAACCCAATGTGAAAAGGATGGCCCCTAAGCGCATCGACTATTTCTTTTCTTTACTGGTAAGCAGGCTTTCAAACTGTTCAATGCCTTCAGCCGTCACAAACATGACAACGCGGTCACCCGGCTTAAGCTCTGTGCCGCCACGCGGCATAATCAATTTGCCTTTGCGATAAACCGTGCCGACGCGCATCGCATTGCCTAAGTCGAGATCGCGCAATTTACTGCCGGCAATCGGCGCCCCCTCCTGAATTTCAGCCTCAATCATTTCTGCTGACTCATCGCTGAGCGCATGCACTTGCAGCACATTACCAAGACGCACATGACGCAGCACAGAAGACACGGTAATGGCGCGCGGATTGATGGAAACCTCCATACCGAAATCACCGGCGAGGTTCTGGAAGCTATTATCATTGATGAGGCACAGACCGCGCTGGCACCCCTCTTGCAATGCCAACATATTGGTCAAAATATTCACTTGGTCATCATTGGTCAGCGCCAGCACCAAATCGGCTTGGCGAATAC
>RFZE01000037.1 GCA_009920875.1 Alphaproteobacteria bacterium
ATGGCTGGTCGGCAGTCCGGCTTCTTGCGCTTGCCGCGCAGCGGCACGATAGCGGCGGCAAAAATTCGGGGCGCATAAAAACGAGCCGCCCTTAATGGTATAGGCTTTATCGCCGGTAAGGCTGTCGGGCGCCCCGATAAAGGTGCTGTCGGTCCATTCCCAAACATTGCCGATCATGTCGTAAAGCGCGAAATCATTGGGCGGAAAGCAGCCGACCGGCGCGCGCTTGGCATAACCGTCGGCCAGATTATTGTGAATCGGAAAACTGCCTTGCCATGTATTGGCCATTTCTGCGCCGTCATTTGTGCGCTCATCGCCCCAAACATAGACCGTCTCGGCACCGGCAGCGGCGGCATATTCCCATTCTGCCTCGCTCGGCAGGCGGCGTCCGGCCCATGCCGCATAGGCTTTGGCGTCATTATGTGAAACCTGCACTACCGGCTCATCATCGCGCCCGTCAATCGAACTTTCCGGCCCGTCAGGGTGACGCCAATCGGCACCGGCGATAAAATGCCACCAGCTTGGGTTTTTCGGGCTTGGTATGCGAAACACCACACCGCCGGCTTCACCGAAACCGGCTTGCGGTTTTTCAGCATCGGTGACATAGCCGGTCGCGTCAACAAAACGGGCAAATTGCGCATTGGTCACTTCTGTGGCGTCAATATCAAATGCCGTTACGGCAACAGGTTTGGGTGGCCCTTCTTCCTCATAGGCCGGATGCGCGCCCATAATGAATTGTCCGGCTTCAAGCTTTTGGGGTGCCATGTTTGGGGCTATGCAATCGGCATTTTTCCGGCTTTCATCCTCTTGTGAACCCTCACAAGCGGCCAGTGAAAAGGCGACAATTATAAAAAGAGGCCAAATTAACGGCGATGATTTTTGACGCAGTCTCATGGCGGCTCCTCTAAATAGATGAGATTATCCAACAATACGGCACCTTATAACACAAGCCGTTCTAAAATGGCACTTATGGTGTCATTATCATTGTATTTTCGATCAGGCCGCGTAAAATAGAGAACATGAAAATACGCAAAACCCCTGATCATTGTTTCGACAATCTGCCCGATTATGATTTCGCGCCGAATTTTGTAACGCTTGACGATCAAGAAGGCGGCACATTGGATATGCATTATATCGAAGCCGGGCCGGCCGATGGTCAGCCCGTGGTGATGATACATGGCAATCCAACGTGGTCATTCATGTGGCGCAAACTCGTAAAACAGCTTGCCGCCGCCGGTTATCGCGCCATTGCTATTGATATGATCGGCATGGGGCGGTCTGATAAGCCGACGCGGATGAAGGATTACACTGTTGCGCGGCATGAAAAATGGGTCAGCCAAGGCTTGTTCGATAAGCTCGATTTGCACGGCGTGCATTTGGTGCTCCACGATTGGGGCGGCATAATTGGCCTGCGCGTTGCAGCCGACCATCAAGATCGTCTGGCCAGCATCACTTTTTCAAACACCGGATTACCGGTGCGCGATCCGGCGGATAAAATAGATGAGATGGCCATGCCGGGCTCGGGTTTTCTGCGCAAGTTTCAGCTCTATGTGCGCTTTAACCCGTTTTGGCGCCATTGGCATATGTTGGCCAAAATCTGCACAAGCCAATTGACCAAACAGGTCGTTGCAGGCTATGCCGCGCCCTATCCCAATTTCCGTTATTTGACCGGCAATCGCCAATTCACGCAAATGTTGCCGACGCGCTATGACAATCCGATGCTGGTCGATAATTTCCGCGCGCGGCAAAAACTGGCGGCCTTTGACAAACCGTTTCTCTGTCTTTTTTCGGACAAAGACATTGTCGCGCCGACCGGCCATCAATCCGTGCGCCCGTTTATCAAAAGTGCGGCCAAACGCGAGCCGGTGATTTTAAAAAATGGCGGCCATTTTCTGGTGGAAGATTTGCATGATGAATATGCGTCCGCCTTATTGGGCTTTTTGCGCGAAATAGGTTAGGCGCGGCCTAAACCCAAACTTCACGATGGTTTCGGCGCTCGACGCGCCGGTCAGCGCGTGTGTGCATAATAGATGACAGGCCGGTCTCGCCAAGCAAGCCATCGACTTGTTTTTGCGCTGCTTCATCCAACCCGTCATAGGCGTTTTGAATGCGCTGTAGCATGAAAATGCGATAGGGCATGACAACGGCGGTGACCTGTTGGCCGCGCCATTCAAACCGGCATTTGCCGATGCCACGGCCCAAGCTCTCACCGCCGACTACTTCATTTTTCGCCGGTTGGTTATCGGCCAGCCATTCATTGGTGAAAGACACCATGGCCTCTATTTCCGGCAGATAATCGCTGGCCACACGCCGCAATAAAACCTTCAGTGTGTCGGGAATGCTGTCATCTTCCAGAAGGCTTTCATCACGGCCGATAAATTCCACCATATCGGCGCTCGGATTGCGCATACGCTCGGTCCAACGCAACAACATTTGCGCTTTTTCCTGCATCAGTCTGAGCGGATGCGGGTCGCGTCCCAAATGCGCATAAAGCGAGGCAAACAGGCCGAAATCCCCAATGGTAGGGGCGCCGCCTAAGAGATAGGGCTGGGCAGCGAAATGGGCGTCCAATTCGGCCATCAACTCGTGATAGGCTGACTCAATTTCAGGTGCCGTGTCTTCTGTCACGCCGAATTGTATGGCTGCTTTGCGCATGCGACCAGCCGCGTGCAGCGCCATATCGCGACGCTCTTCAACCGGCAAATGCGGCATGGCGAAGAGGCCGAATTGCTGCAAAATAAAGTCGAGATTATCGTCGTCAAAATTCCAACGATAATGCATTGCCGGACGCAACATCCCTTCGCCGCCAAAGATTTCCATTATCAGGGATGTAATGAGATGTTTGGGCGTCTCAGGATAGGCCGGGCGCCGCGCCAAATTGCGGCTTTCAAACCAGTCAATAATATCGACACCATCCTGCACAATCTCGCCCTGAGGGGTTTCCATCACCGGAATAATCCAGCGTCCAATGGCCGGTCTTATATGCGCGTCATAATGCGGGTCCGCCGGTGAAATGTCGTCAAAATCAATATGCTGTTTTATGAGATAGGCTCGCGCCTTTCCGGAATAAAGCGAAACGCTCCAACTGTAGAATTTGAATTTATCGGTCATGTTTTGCCTTTTCGCGAAAGAACCATGATTTGTGCTAATGCCGCCAAAGCGAGCAGTAACAAGGCGAACCAGAGGCGCGGCGATAAAAGCGCGCCAAAACGGATGCCGACCGGCGTGGCCAATGTTGCGGAAAGCGCCGCCTTTTTGAATATATGACTGTCGGAAACATCAGTATCCATAACCATATGCAACAGGTCGCGGCGGCTCCGATAGCGGATAATGCCGACGCCTGTCCAACCCGGATTGGCGCTCGTTCCCCAAGCCTCAATATAGCCGCCCAGCATATTGCCGGATAAGGCAGGATAGCTGCCACGGCGCAATGCCTTACCCATAAAGGGGCGGAAATATTTATCCAAAACCGCCGCCGCGCTCATCATTTTGCCGCTACCCGGCTCTGCAATCTGGCCGCGAAAGTAGGTGCCAAAATTGACCATGAAAAACTCACCGCCATTATCCGAGCGCATGAAATCGGTAAGGGCTTGTTGTTGGTCGGGCGACAATGTTTCAGAGGCGTTGATATGGCTTGAAAACTTTTCAATTTCATCCTGTGTCAACGGGCCGTGCCAGTTTTCGTGCCAGCCCAAAAACAGGAGATAAAGCAAAATCGCCGTCGCCCATATGGGATATGTCATATTTCTCATGGCCACGCGCCCTCTTGAAGATTTGGCAAACATTATAAATTGACACAATTAATGTCAATTTATAATGTCGTGCCATAACATAGGGCGCTCCGAATAATAATATCGGAGCCGATTGGGAGACTTTGGGCTGATGGAAAAAATAAAAAATATGAGCAGGCGCGCGCGAATTCTTGCCCTCACCGTGCTGGTTTTGAGCAGCATGCTGCTTGTCGGTTATGTCAATCGCGCGGCGCTGATTATTTCCTTTGTCGGCTTTGCGCAAAAAGCGGCATATCCGGTCGGGCCGAACCGCCCGGTAAATTGGCAAAATGCCGGCGCATGGCAGGGTGAGGGCAAGCGCCCGCCCAATATTGTCGTCATTTTGACCGATGATATGGGCTTTAATGATGTCAGCTATCATGGCGAAGGGTTGATTGAAACGCCGCATATTGACCGCTTGGCCGATGAAGGGGTGCAATTTGCCAATGGCTATGCCGGCAGCGCCGTATGCTCCACCTCGCGCGCCATGCTGTTGACCGGCCGCTATTCTACGCGTTTTGGGTTTGAGTTTACACCGACGCCCGACAGTTTTGCCCCCATTTTACAACAATTAATGCAAACCGACCCGATGCCCCGTCAAATGGAATTTCTTGCGCTTGATGAAAATAGCTTGGGCAGCGAATTGACCTTTTGGCAGCGCGGCTTGCCGATTGAAGAAGTCACTTTGGCGGAAGAATTGCGCGCCAAAGGTTATCGCACTTTGCATGTCGGTAAATGGCATTTGGGGCGGGTCGATGAGTTGCTGCCGCGCGCGCAAGGTTTTGACGAAAGCCTGCTCATGTCCAGCGGCCTTTATTTGCCGATCGATGACCCGAATGTGGTTAATGCGCGCAATGAATTTGCCGTCATGGATAAGGTGCAATGGGAAGTGCTGGATTATGCAACCAGCTTTAATGGCGGCCCGCGGTTTCGCCCCGACGGTTATTTGACCGATTATTTCACCGATGAGGCGGTCAAGGCGATTGCCGCCAATAAAGAGCAACCATTTTTCCTCTATCTGGCGCATTGGGCCCCGCATACGCCCTTGCAAGCGACCAAAGAAGATTATGCTGCTGTCGGTGATGATTTTCCCGACCATCGCTCGCGCGTTTATGCCGGTATGTTGCGCGCGATTGACCGCTCGGTCGGGCGCGTTATGGCGGCGCTGAAAGAGCATGGCATTGATGACAATACGCTGGTCATTTTCACCAGTGATAATGGCGGTGCCAATTATATCGGCATGCCCGATATCAATAAGCCGTATCGCGGCTGGAAGCTGAGTTTCTTTGAAGGCGGCACACATGTGCCTTTCATCATGCGCTGGCCCGAACAATTGACACCCGGCACGACCTTCGAGCATCCGATATCGCATCTCGATATCATGCCGACGGCTTTGAGTGCGGCGCAAACCGAAGCGCAAGCGGCCCTGATAGACGGGGTTGATTTGCTGCCCTATTTAACCGGCAAAAAGCGCGGTGCACCGCGCGATACGTTGGTTTGGCGCTCGGGCCAATATCAGGCTATTTTGTCAAAAGGCTGGAAAATGCACCGCAGCGAACGGCCCGAGCAGACGCGGCTTTATGATGTGACGCAAGACCCGACCGAACAAAATGATGTCAGCGCCAAATATCCTCAGAAAATTGCTGAATTATCGGCCTTATTGGATAGCCATAATAGCGCGCAAGCGCCCCCCAAATGGCCGAACGGTGTTTTAATGCCGATTTGGGTCGACAAAACGCCGGCCGATCATGTGACGCTGGAAGATGATTATATTTTATGGCCGAATTAGGGTAAAAAAATTGCATGAGTAATCAGCCCGAATTGAAAATTGTCGATGGCCGCCGCAAGCGGAGCGAACGCAGCCGCGCCGCCATCATCACCGCCACGCTTAATCTGATTGATAATGGCAATTTTGCGCCGACGGCGCGGCAAATTGCTGAAGAGGCGGGCATTGGTCTGCGCTCTTTCTTCCGTCACTTTGACGATATGGAAGCCTTGATGGATACGATTGACCAGCACATGCGCGAATTTTACGAGTCGCTTTTCGTGCGTCCTTTTAAAGATGGCACGCTGGAGGAGCGCGTTGAGGATATTGTTATTGATCGCTCGGAAGCCTATGAGCGTTTGAAGAAACTGATGATGACGTCACAAGCGCAATTATGGCGCTCGGAAGTGGTGCAGAAAAACTATGCGCGCAATCAAAAAGGCTTGCGCAAGCATTTGGAAAAATGGTTGCCCGAATTGGCAAAATTGTCGGCGGCGCATCGCGAGGCAGTGCATGCGGCTGCATCATTTGAAAACTGGCATCGTCTGCGCCAGCATCAGAAACTCAATATTAGTGACGCGCGCATGGCCATGATGGTCGCGATCAAAAGCTTGTTGGACTGATATGATAAAACGCATATTGATTTCGCTGGCCGTCATATTGCCCGCTGTGATGATAGCCCTTTTATGGTTGGCGTTTTTTTCACCGCGCCCGCCTTTGACGACCGATGCAGCGACTTTGGCCGGTGACGGCAGCACGCTTGATTATTGCCGCCTGCCGGAGCTGGACGGCACGGGCAAAAATGCCCGAGACATTGCCAAAGGCAACACGCCGGGCTGTGCTTATAGTCACTTTCCCTTGCCCATATTGGCCGATTGTACGGAGCCGCTGCCGCCGGAAGCCGATGACATTCGTGGGCTGTGGCGTGGTGTAGCGGGTGATAAAATCGGCCATGTTGAGCGCGTCGAGCAATGTGGGCATCGCACCGTCATCACGGCGGCGGGGATTATTCACGATTATGGCCCCAACAGCACGGCCGGTCTCAACACCAATGATACGGAAGGCGGTGTTACGTTCACCATTGGCGATAAGGCTTATTGCCCGCGCACCTCAGCCGCCATGATTTGGCAAGATAAGGCGTTGGACTTTCATGTCTTTGGCTGGGGTCCGGTGGTGGTGCGTCGCTATATGGACGGCGATCAGCTGATTTGGGAATATGCAGATGGCAGCATCACGCGCATGAACCGTATTTGCCGATTGCCGGAAGAGCATAAAATGCCGCGCCTGCGCGGGGCGCAGCTCAAACTGTTTTAGAGCACCTCTTCCAATGCGCTGAGGCAGGTGTGTACATTATCTTCTGATGCACCAAAGCCCATCAGCCCGATGCGCCAAATTTTTCCGGCCAAAGCGCCAAGGCCGGCACCGATTTCCAGATTATGTTCATTTAACAGGGTTTTACGAATATCGCCTTCGCGCGCTTTCAGTGCCTCAGGAATGAGCACGGAATTCATTTGCGGCAGGCGATAAGGCTCTTCGACCAAAAGTGTCAGCCCAAGCTTTTCCAAACCGGCTTTTAACGCTTCGTGATGGGTTTGATGACGCGCCCAAGCATTTTCCAAGCCCTCATCACGCACCAAAAGCAGGCTCTCATGCAGCGCATACATGGCGTTGATGGGCGCTGTGTGGTGATAAGAACGCGCCTCGTCACCCGACCAATAATCCATCACCAAAGACAGGTCGAGAAACCAGCTTTGTATCGGCGTGTTGCGCTTTCTGATGGTTTCAATGGCACGCGGCGAAAACGTCACCGGTGACAGGCCGGGCGGACAGGACAGGCATTTTTGCGAGCCCGAATAAGCGGCATCAATGCCCCATTCATCAATCAGCACCGGCACACCGGCCAAAGAAGTCACGCAATCCATAATGGTCAAACAGCCATGTGCTTGTGCCAGCTTGGCCAGAGCGGCGGCGTCGGAGCACACGCCGGTCGAGGTTTCGGCATGGACAAAGGCGAGAATTTTAATATCGGGATGCGTTTTCAACGCCGCTTCCACCTTATCGGGTGAGACCGGCGTGCCCCATTCATCTTCAACAATCACCGCTTCGCCGCCACAGCGAATGACGTTCTCCTTCATGCGCCCGCCAAACACGCCATTAATGCACACCAGCACCTTGTCGCCCGGTTCTACCAAATTGGCGAAACAGCTTTCCATGCCGGCCGAGCCCGGCGCGGAGACCGGAAAGGTCAGCGGGTTTTCGGTTTGATAGGCATAGCGCAAGAGCTCTTTAATATCGTCCATCAGCTCGATAAATTGCGGGTCGAGATGGCCGATAATCGGACGCGCCATAGCGTTGAGCACGCGCGGGTCAATATTGGACGGGCCGGGCCCCATCAGGGTCTTGAAATTGGGATTGAAGCTGTTCATCGTCGCGTGCCTTAATGGAGGTGTTGAAATTGGCCGCGAGTATGGAGGGAGGTTGAATATTTTGTCAAACGCTCTATCGTCTCTTAAGCAATGTTTTTGGAAAGTGTCAGGAAATGTCTAATTTAGAGCAATATGCCGCGCTGAAATCCATGCTCCATGCGATGGAAAAGGATTTGGCTTTGACCGATTTATCGTCGGCTGAGAAGGCAATTTTATCGGCGGTCGCCCCCTTGCAGGATGCGCTAAATGAGGGCGAGTTTGTTTCATCGCGCAGTATAAAAAGCCATCCGCTATGCGCTGATTTGCCGAACCCCACTTTCTTTCGGGCTTTGGCGCAACTCTTAAAACGGCAATATTTATACTTGCCAGAGGGCCGCGCAAAAGGGCTCTATCGGCTGAAATAGAGTGGGCCAAAACCACTAGGCAAATTGCCTATATTGTGCGCTAACCTATTCCTTCCTAATTTTAATCATGTCTCAGGATGAAACAGAAAGTGATATGCGAGAAAAATATCGTGCGGCGGCAAGTATTTTTCTTGATCTTTCTGAGACGGTAAGCGGTAACTTGACCCACGTGATTGAGACCTCTTTTGTTGGTGCTTATGTCTATATGGTTGGGGTGCCGGTCACAGTTTACAATATTTCCAAGCTCCCCTTTTGCGGCTCTTACCGGAGTGCAAAACGTTATTGCGACTTAATGGTTGAAGCCGGAGTTTTGGAATATACGCCTGACGGATTGGTACAATGCACAGAAAAAGGCTTGGCCTCGAGTGATTGGTATTTCAAAGCCTTGTTTGAAATGCCCCAATTGGTGAAGGGGCGGAGCGAAGAAAAGAACAGAAATAAAATTTACGTTATTAAATCGTGACGTGTCGCTAGAAAAGTTTTTGCCGTTATGAAATACAGATTTGTCCAATTCTCTAAAACAACATTTTTTATTGTCAGCTGTTACTGTCTAACTTTCGCTTTGGTCAATCAGATGATCTTTCCAACGCAACAATCGGTTTTTCCTAGTGTATCTCAATATGCAGCACTAATTTACCTGCCTCATGGGGTGCGGGTTATTGCGACATGGCTGTATAGGGAGAAGGCCATATTACCGCTGCTTATTGCGCATTTGATAATTTATTATTCATTTTATTGGTACGGTACGGATACGGTGAAGAATATGGTTGCCATATTGAGCGGCAGTCTATGCGTCTATATCGCCATGCAATTATTCCGCTTCAGCCGTATTGATATCAGCCTTGCCAATATGACTATATCGCACTGGCGCAGTCTGATTTTGCTTGGTTTTATCAGTTCGATTTTCAACACGGCAGGCAATATGTTGGCGCTGGAGGACGCCATGAGTAGCGAATTGCACTTGAATGTGATTGTCACCTTCATTATTGGCGATACGCTGGGCACAATTGCCTGCTTAATGGTTTTAATGTTCGGCTTTCGGTTTTTGCGCGAATTCGGCGGCAGAGGTGCGCAATCTTAAATTATGGTTCAAATCACCGCGCTCAAAAACTTGCGACATTCTGCGCAGCAAAATAGGCCAAATAAAAACTGTATTTTTCGAACGCGCGGTATAAAATCATGGGAATTGACTTTCGGGAGATTTTCTATGAGGAAAATTGCTAAAATACGCGCTGCCATCAAGCAATTGATTGCCGATAAAGAAGATACCAAGCAGGTTTTCATTATTTTGGAGGCTTTATCGGGCAATTCCGGCCTGCGCGCCTTTAAACGTTTTAAAAAAACGCCACACGCTCGAGACATTCTCACCGCCGAAAAGCCCTTGGTGGAATATTTGAAAGACCGCGCATGGCTAGAAAGTTTGCCCGAAGGGTCTTTGGGCCGAGCCTATGCGCGCTTCACGGAGGTTGAGCAAATCACAGCCGACGGGCTGACCGAAGCCTCGGTGGAAGGGCGCCAAGAAGAGCGCGAAATGAGCGCAGCGCAGATTAAATATCATGAGCGCCAGCGCGACGCGCATGATTTATGGCATGTCTCGACCGGTTATGGGCGCGACGGTTTGGGTGAATTGTGTTTGCTAGCCGTGACCTGGCGCCAGCTCGGCAATCCCGGTCTTTTGGTCATTATCCTGTTCGGCTATCTGGTTTCACGCAAAGAAGCGCCGGGGCTCGGCATTGGTCGCGCCATTATGGAAGGCTTTCATTTGGGGCGCTCGGCCAAGGGCCTGCCTGGCGCGCATTGGGAATATTTGCTGACGCAGCCATTGGAAGAGGTGCGCGCCGCATTGGGCATTCAAACGCCGCGCCTCTATCGCAAAATCGTTGATGCAACGCCGGATTTGCAAACCGCCGGCTATGTTGCCGCCGAATAAGCGCGCCGCATGACACTGACGGTTTACGGCATCCCCAATTGCGACACGGTGAAAAAGGCGCGCGTCTGGTTGGGCGATAAGGGTCAAGATTTTGCCTTTCACGATTTCCGCAAAGACGGTTTGAGCGAAGATATGGTGACGCGCTGGCTGGCCCACGTGACGATGGATAAACTCTTGAACAAGCGCGGCACTAGCTGGCGCAAACTCTCAGATGTCGATAAGGCCAATGAAGATGCAGCGCATCTCGTCGAGCTGATGGTCGAAAACCCGACCCTCATCAAGCGGCCGGTAATTGAGGCAGGTGACCAAGTGACGGTGGGCTTCACCGATGAGGTCATGGCGTTTTGGTCTTGAATGTTGTGTTAAGGGCCTTTTTCAATCTCAAAGCATAAAATCCGCATATCACCAAGGCCGTCTTGCTCAGCGCTGGCAATCAGTGTGTGACCATGTTCTTGGCAAAAATGCGGCACATCAATCGCCGCCATCGGATCGCTGGCCAAAAGCCTGATTTGACCGCCCGAGGCGATGTCGCGCAGGACTTTTTGCAGCCGCAAAACCGGCATCGGACAGCTCAGGCCGGTCGCATCAATTTCCGTCATATGTCTTGCGGATCGGTCTTGGCTTGCGGTCGCGCGGTCGCATATTCGGCCATGCCGCCAAACAGTTCGGCGATTTCAGGTTTTTCCTGCGCGCCGAATTCATGGAACATGGTGGCGCAATTGACAACAATGCGCTCGCGGTCGCCCCAATCATCAAACACACCCAGCGCAATATCAAACGCCGCTTCTTTATAGCTCATACCCGCCTCATAACGTGCGCGTGCCTCTTGCCGCATGGTCACCAAATAATGACGCACTTCTTCAACGCCTGCTTTGGTGGTGATGGGGCCGTGGCCCGGCACAATGGTCTCGACATCCATTGCGATAATGCGATCGCATGCGTCAATCCAATTTTGCACCGGTCCGTCCCAAATAATCGGATGCCCGCCAATAAATAAAATATCGCCCGTATAGACGGTGCGGTCGACCGGCACATGCACCAAAGTGTCGCCCGGCGTATGCGCCGGCCCGACCGGAATAAGGTGAATATCCTTATCGCCC
>RFZE01000038.1 GCA_009920875.1 Alphaproteobacteria bacterium
CGCTTCTGCTCAGGGTCGCTTACACCATCCAGCTTGCCGAGAAACAGCTCAGAGGCATCTTTATGGACCAGCTTAATATTGAAATGGTCGCGGAACAGCCCGACCACTTGTTCGCTTTCACCGGCGCGCATCATGCCGGTATCAACATAAACGCAGGTCAGTTGCTCGCCAATCGCTTCGTGCAGCAGCACTGCCACCACCGAGCTGTCAACGCCACCGGACAGGCCGCAAATCACGCGCCCCTCGCCAACATGTGCGCGAATATCGGCAATCGCCTTGTCGCGAAACGCCGCCATGCTCCAATCGCCCTTACAACCGGCAATAGCATGGGTGAAGTTTTCAAGCATTTTCGCGCCATTGGGCGTATGCACCACTTCGGGATGAAACTGCACGCCGTAAATCTTGCGCGCCTCATCGGCAATCGCCGCATAGGGCGCATTTTCTGATGTGCCGATAACGCCAAAGCCATCGGGCAGTTGATTGACGCGGTCGCCATGGCTCATCCAAACCTGAATTTTATCGCCGTCAATGCCGTCAAACAATGGCGAAGCATCGGTGATATCCAGCATGGCGCGCCCGAACTCGCGCTCGTCAGATTGTTCTACCGCACCGCCAAGCTGCGCGCACAGGGTTTGCTGGCCATAGCAAATGCCGAGAATGGGCAGGCCGGAGGCGAGAATATTTTCCGGCGCGCGCGGCGTATCAATATCAGCGACCGAGTTTGGCCCGCCCGATAAGATAACCGCTTTCGGCTGCATATCCTCAAACGCTTTTTCGGCGCCATTAAACGGCACAATTTCGCAATACACGCCGCTTTCACGCACCCGCCGCGCAATCAGCTGCGTCACTTGCGAGCCGAAATCGACGATCAATATGCGATCCATATGTCAGTCCTTTTGTGTGTCGCGCGCTTTGTCTATCAATTGCGCCAATTCATCTGCCGCCACGCATGGCGCGTCGCAAATGGTCCGAAGTCGGTTGAGCGCGGTTTCCGCTTCTTCAATCTGGCCGAGATCGGCCGCATATTCGCCTTGCAAGCGCAAGCCCTCCAAATCACCCGGTTCAATTTCCAAACCGACCGATATGAGGCGCAGCCCCTCATCCTTATTGCCGAGCGCGGTTTGCGCCTTGCCTTTAAGCAAAAACGCCCGCGCATTGCCCGGGTCAGCCGTCAAAGCGAGGTTCAAAATATTGTCTGCCGCTTCAGCTTTTTGCTGCAATAGTTCTTGTTCAGCATCGGTGACCAAACGCGCTGACAGGTCGCGATATTTATCGGAAATGGCGAGCGCCGGACTTGCCAGCAAACCAACAAGGGCAAAGCTCAAAAAACCGAAACGAAAAGAATTAAACATGCATCTGTCTCGCAACTTTAAGCGCTAAAATCAAGCCCCGTCACCGGCGGCGCGCCGTTGCAGCATCGCGATATAAAGCCCGTCCGTGTCTCCATTGCACGGATGCAGCATGTGACGCGCTTGCAGGCCCGTCGGGCCGTCGGTTTCCATTGGTTCAAAAGCTTGATTTTCTTCAAGAAATCCATCTATCTGCCGATTATTTTCAGAACTCAGCAGCGAACAGGTGATATAAGCGAGCCGCCCTTCGGGGCGTAATAAAGAAGCCGCTTGGCGCAAAATCTGTGCCTGCAATTCATGCATATCAGCCAGCCCCTGCGCAGTGAGTCGCCATTTGGTTTCAGGTGCACGCCGCCAGCGACCCGTGCCGCTGCACGGCACATCAGCCACCACCAAATCGCATTGTCCTTCCAGCCCACGCAAATCATGCGGCGCCACTGTCTCAAATATCTCAACGCCGGCGCGCATGGCGCGCTCCGGCAAATGTTTCATACGACCGGCAATCGCATCATGCACCAGCATGCGCCCCTTATTTTGCATTTGCGCCGCCATGGCCAGCGCCTTGCCACCGGCACCGGCGCAGAAATCCATCACCGTTTCAAAAGGCTGCGCGGCGCATATTTGCGCCACCGCTTGCGCCCCGGCATCCTGCACTTCAACAAGCCCGTCTTTATAAGCCCGGCTCATGGTGATTTGCGCCGTGCCCAATACCCGCAACGCCGTCTCAACTTTTGGATGCGGCGCGGTTTCAATATCGTCTTCAAGCAACGCCGCCTGCGCTGCCATGCGGTCGGCTTTCAACAGATTGACCCGCACATCGAGCGGCGCGCGGTCTTGCATGGCAGCCAGCACTGCCTCGGTTTCATCGCCCATCTGCGCTTCAATATCGTCAAACAGCCAAGCGGGGACAGATAGTTTATCGGCGCGCTCCGGCGGCGGCGTGGCGGCGGCATGGGTCAAGGTTTTCGCGTCAGCCTCTGAAATCGGCTTGGGCGCATATTGGCTGCCATCGGCCAGCGCCACCACCTCATCAAGCGGCATGTCGTTCAATAGATGCGTCGCCAGCATGGTCACCAAAAGCGGGTGATCGCTGCCAAGCCGCGCCGTCAGATTGCCGTAATGGCGCAAAATGGCAAACAGCCGGTCAGAAATATCGCGCCGGTCTTTTGAACCGGCATAGCGATTTTGCCGTCCCCATTGCTGCACCAGCCGGTCAGCCGGTTGGCGTTCCGACAAAGCCAAAGGCAGCAATTCGGCAATGGTTTGAAGACGAGCGGCGGGACGCACTAGTTTTTACCGGACCCCGGATAATTCGGTGCTTCGCGGGTAATCGTTACATCGTGAACATGGCTTTCGGCCAGAGAGGCCGAGGTCATGCGCACAAATTTGGCGCGCTTGTGCAATTCCGCAATGCTGGCCGAACCGGTGTAGCCCATAGCGGCGCGCAGGCCACCGACAAGCTGATGCACCACTTGCTCAACCGGCCCTTTAAACGGAATTTGTCCCTCAATGCCTTCCGGCACCAATTTATGGGTCTCGGAAATATCTTGCTGAAAATAGCGGTCAGCCGAACCGCGCGCCATCGCCCCGACCGAGCCCATGCCGCGATAGGCTTTATAAGAACGGCCTTGATAGAGAAACACTTCGCCAGGGCTTTCCGTCGTGCCGGCCAAAAGCGAGCCGACCATGACACAGCTTGCACCGGCCGCCATCGCTTTGGCGAGGTCGCCCGAATATTTAATACCGCCATCGGCAATCACCGGCACATCGGCCTTATTGGCCGCTTCCACCGCATCCATAATGGCGGTTAATTGCGGCACGCCGACACCGGCGACAACGCGGGTGGTGCAAATCGAGCCGGGGCCGATACCGACTTTAATCGCGTCCGCGCCCGCATCGATAAGCGATTGCGCACCGTCTTTGGTAGCCACATTGCCCGCCATCACCTGAATGGAGTTGGACAGGGACTTAATGCGCGACACGGCTTCGCCGACACGCGCCGAATGACCATGCGCCGTGTCGACAACGACCAAATCCACACCGGCATCAACCAGCGCCTGGGTGCGGGCAAAGCCGTCATCGCCAACCGTGGTGGCTGCAGCGACGCGCAAGCGGCCTTGCTCATCTTTGGCGGCATTGGGGTGCAATTGCGCCTTTTCCATATCTTTCACGGTAATCAACCCGACGCAGTGATACTCATCATCAACCACAAGCAATTTCTCAATGCGGTGTTGGTGTAAAAGCCGCTTGGCTTCCTCATGCCCGACGGCCTCTTTCACTGTCACCAAATTTTCATGCGTCATCAATTCCGACACTTTTTGGCTCGGGTTGGAAGCAAAGCGCACATCGCGATTGGTCAAAATGCCGACCAGCTTGCCGCCCTTTTCGGTTACAGGCACGCCGGAGATTTTATTCTCCGTCATCAAATCAAGCGCATCAGACAGTTTGGCATCGGGCGCTATGGTCAGCGGATTGACCACCATGCCGCTTTCAAATTTCTTTACCTTGGTGACTTCAGCCGCTTGTTCTTGCGGGGTCAGATTGCGATGCAACACGCCAATGCCGCCGGCTTGTGCCATGGCAATAGCCATTTCGCTTTCGGTCACCGTATCCATGGCAGCTGATAAAAGCGGGATACCCAAATCGATGGATTTTGTTATGCGCGTCGCCGTATCGGCCTCGCTCGGCAAAATTGTCGAACTTGCCGGTTCAAGCAAAACGTCATCAAAAGTCAGGGCTTCTCGGAACATATGTCAAATCCTCTAGCTGGGAGGTGTGTTTGACGATTTCCTGTATCACTATTGAGGCCGGTTTGGCAAAGATTATCTGCACGCCGCAGAATTCTGTCGGTTTTGTCGCAGTCTTCAGCCCTTAAAATCGCGCGCAATGACATAAAGCTCGACTGATTCCTTGCGGCTCGATTTCGGCTTCATATGCATGACATTGCCGAAACGGCTTTTTAAATCGTTCAAAAGCTCTCCCGATGTGCCGCCCTGGAACACTTTGGCGCAAAACGCGCCGCCCGGTTTCAGCGCTTCAAAGGCAAACCAAGCCGCCGCTTCGGCCAAGGCCATGGTGCGCAAATGGTCGGTCTGCCGATGCCCTGTCACCGGCGCCGCCATATCCGACATAACGATATCAGCGCGTCGACCGGCCAAATCATGGACAAGCTGCGGCGCATTATCATCGAGAAAGTCGAGCTTCAGGAAAGACACACCGGCAATCGGTTCCATATCTTGAATATCAATAGCAGCGACGAAGCCCTTATCTTTTTTCGTGCCCAAACGGTCGGCGGCGACCTGCGCCCAGCCGCCCGGCGCGCTGCCCAAATCAATCGCACAACCGCCCGGTTTGAAAAACTTGAAGCGGTCATCCATTTCGATAATTTTATAAGCGGCACGCGAACGATAGCCGTCCTGCTTGGCGGCCGCCACATAAGGGTCATTTAATTGTCGCTCCAGCCAGCGGGTTGACGATAATTTACGCCCACGCGCCGTTTTCACGCGCTCGCGCATGCGGTCGCCGCGCCTTTGCCCGTCGCCAACGCCGCCTTTGCCCGATTTATCGGCCATTGAGGGCACCCTTATTGCCTGACCGTCGCCGACCTCCGCGATGGCGACGGCGGCGGTCTTTATTGATCATGCGCATCAGCAAACCTTCGCGCAGCCCCCTATCAGCAACCGAAAATTGTGGGACCGGCCAGCGATTGTAAATCGCTTCCAATACCGCACAACCGGCCAGCACCAAATCAGCGCGCTGTTTACCGATGCACGGGTTTTGTGCCAATTCATCGCGACTCAAACGGCGCAGGTCGCCAATCACGCGGGTGATGTCGCGCGATGAGACAGTGCAGCCGTCAACAACATTGCGGTCATATTTGCCAAGGCCGAGCTGCACAGCCGCCAAGGTTGTCACCGTTCCCGATGTGCCGATAATCTGCACTTTGCTCATATCGGTAATATCGTGCTGACGGTCCATAAAGTCCTTCAAGCGCTCTTCAGACTCGGCCAGCATGCCTTCATAGCCATGCTCATAAGGCCCTTCTCCGGCATGACGCTCAGCCAGACGCACCACGCCCAGTGGCAAGCTGGCACTGTCGGTCAATCTGAAAAACCCGTTTTCTTGTCGCGTTGAGCGGCTTACTTCGGTCGAGCCTCCGCCAATGTCGAACAAAATAATGTCTTCGGCCTCCGCATTGAACAATGAGCCACAGCCAATCGCCGCCAATTCGGCCTCCGCTTTGCCGTCAATAATTTCCAGATCAAGGCCGGTCTCGCGCTTTACCCGCTTGATAAACTCCGGCCCATTATCGGCATCACGACATGCTTCTGTCGCGACACAGCGCATACGGCTGACGGAGGCACGGCGGATTTTCGAAGCGCATATGCGTAACGCAGAAATGGTGCGTTCCATGGCGTTCTCGGATAAGCGCCCCGCCCTGTCCAGACCTTCACCGAGGCGCACAATACGGGAAAAACCATCGCGCACCAAAAAACCGTCATTGCCGTCATGCTCAACAATCAGCAAGCGGCAATTATTCGTGCCAAGGTCGAGCGCCGCATAGAAGCGCCCTTTACGATTTCGATTGTGATGTCGCGGCGGATATTTACGACCAGTTTTCGCCTTTTTATCGCCTTTAGGTGCTTGAGGGCTTTCAGAACGTGACTCGTCAGACATAAATTTCTCCAGCCGACAAACTGTCGGAGCGGGCTAGCCGTTGTCAAAAACATAGCAATGAAGCGGAAAAGCGCAAACAGTAAAAAACATATGATTTCTGTTCGTTAATTTGTTTTAATCCGCTCGGAACAGTTTAAAAGATTGGCTGCGACAGCCAATAATTGAGGAGGCACGAATGTCTGATATGAAAACCGAAACCTTATTGCTGCATGCCGGATGGCGCGCTGATGAAACCACCGGCTCTGTGGCCGTGCCGATTCATCAAACAACCAGCTATCAATTCAACAATACGGAACACGCGTCTAGCCTTTTTGCCCTTTCAGAGCTCGGAAATATTTACACCCGCATAATGAACCCGACCAATGATGTGTTGGAACAGCGCATTACGGCTCTTGAGGGTGGCGCAGCGGCGCTGGCAGTATCTTCAGGACAAACCGCATCGACCATGGCCATTCAAAATATTGCGCGCGCCGGTGACAATGTCGTGTCATCGACCAATCTTTACGGTGGCACATGGAATTTGTTTGCCAACACGATGAAAGATATGGGCATTGAAGTGCGCTTCGTCGATCCTGATGACCCGCAAAACTTCGCCAATGCGATTGATGACAAAACGCGCGCATTTTATGCCGAAACCCTGCCCAATCCGAAATTGGAAGTGTTTCCGATTAAAGAAGTCGCCGATATTGGCCGCGCGCACGGCATTCCGTTGATTATGGATAATACGGCGGCGCCGATATTGTGCCGTCCGTTCGACCATGGCGCAGCGGTTATCGTTTATTCGGCAACCAAATATATTGGCGGTCACGGCACCTCCATCGGTGGCCTGATTGTCGATGGCGGTAATTTTGACTGGGAAGGCGCCGGTGTTGAGCGTCAGCCGCTGCTCAACTCACCCGACCCGTCTTATCATGGTGCGGTTTGGACCGAAGCAGTGAAGCCGCTTGGCCCGATTGCCTATATTCTGAAAGCGCGCACGACATTGCTGCGCGATTTGGGCGGTGCCATGTCGCCGATGAATGCGTTTCAATTCTTACAAGGGATGGAAACTTTAGCGCTTCGTATGCGCGCCCATTGCGATAATGCAACGGCGATTGCCGCTTGGCTGTCAGAGCAAAAAGGCGTGACCAAGGTCATTCACCCATCATTGATGGACGGCCAAGCCAAAAAACGCGCCGATGCCGTGATGAATGGCGGCTATGGCGCATTGATGGGATTTGAATTGGAAGGCGGCGTCGAAGCCGGCAAGAAATTCATTGATAATCTGCAATTGCTCTATCACGTCGCCAATATTGGTGATGCACGCTCATTGGCCATTCATCCGGCCAGCACGACGCATAGTCAATTATCGGCAGAAGAACAGCTCGCATCGGGCGTAACCCCCGGTTATGTGCGGCTTTCCATTGGCATTGAGCATGTTGACGACATTATCGGCGACATTGAGCAAGCGTTGAAACCAATGTAAGTGAAGCTATTTCACGTATTGCTCTGCAACCGCAAAACTGCTAGCTTTTCGGCATGGAGATTGTTGCAAGAATACTAAAATTGATGCCGGTTTGGTTTGGTATTGGCTTTTTGGGGCCGGTGCTGGCTGAACTGTATTTACGCACGCCATTGCATAGTCTGGTGCCTATCCAAGCGACATCCGGCCAGATTTACACCGCCTGCATGATTTTCGGCGGCTTATACGGCGTTTTCGCTCTGCGATTTGGGAGATGGATATGAGCAAAACAATAGCGGATTATGATGTCAGCGGGCTCAGCGACGCCGAACTAACGAAAATGGAACGCGAGATTGCCCGCAAATATATGGGCAAGCTCTCCATACCGATGGTTTTATGGCCGATTTTGAATGTAAGCTGTTGGCTGGCGCTTTGGCCGTTGGTCTTTACCGGCACGATACCGCTTTGGCTCGGCTTTATCATTGCGACCGTCAACATCACCCTGTCTTATTTGCCGAGCCATGAGGCGCAGCACGATATTTATGCCCGTCCTGGTGATAAATTGCGCTGGCTTAATGAGGCAATCGGCCATTTATCGCTTATTCCGCTGGCTTATGGCTATCGCATTTTACGGCTGACCCATTTGGAGCATCACAAGCATACCAATACGCCGGAATTGGACCCTGATCATATTTTCAATGAAGGTAAGAATCTCTGGCAGACCATCAGACTCAATATCGATTCATTTCAGCCGAATTCAAAAGGCAGCGAGTCTTATGCTGCCTGCCTTGAGCGTCTTGGCACGCCTGAAGCCAAACGCGCTTATATTGAGCAAATTGCCATTTTGCTGACGCATATGGCCATATTGTTCACCTGTGCCGCTTGTGGTTTTGGGTTGGAAGCCCTGCTTTTGTGGTGGTTGCCGCTGAAATTGGCAAGTATTTACATTCGCGTTTACTTGTCATGGCTGCCGCATTATCCGGGTGATGAGACAGGCCGTTATAAAGACACGCGGGGCTTTAAAAGCTGGCTTGGCGTGTGGAGCTCACTGGCCATGACAGCGCATATTGTGCACCATTTGCATCCACGCATCCCGCTCGATAAAACCCCTGCCGCTTTGCGTGAGCTTTATCCGATTTTGGAAGCGCGCAAATGCGATTTATTGGACCGCGAACACGCGCACTGATTTTATCCTCTGACGGCTTGCAAGCCGCCCCTAAATAAGCCAAGCTTAAAAAAAAAGCTTGGGAGGGCGATATGAGCGCAGCTGACGATATTTCACAAATCACGACTGACGGCTACGATATGGCGCGGCCGGAACTTTATGCCAGCGAAGATGTGCTGAAAACGTTCAAGATTTTGCGGCAAGAAGACCCGATTCACTACGCCGAAAACCAGCATTTCGGGCCGATGTGGCATGTCACGCGCTACAAAGACTGCGTGGCTGTAGATACCGACCATAAACGCTTTTCTTCGTCTGATGTTTATGGCGGCATTCAAATTGATGACGCGGTTGTGCGCCCCCCTGTCGAAGGTGTCGAAATTTCCGCTTTTATTACCAAAGACCAGCCCCATCATGCGCCCATTCGCAAATCGGTGCAGCCCATTGCTTCACCGCCCGCATTGGACAGTTTTCGCGATTTGATTTGGCAGCGCACAGCCAATGTGTTGGATGCCCTTCCTGAAGGTGAAACGATTAATTGGGTTGACCATGTGTCGATTGAACTGACGACGCAAATGCTGGCGACCCTTTTCGACTTCCCGTTTGAAGACCGTCATTTGCTGACTTTGTGGTCTGACATGACAACAGCGACCGAAGGCTCTGACCATTTCCCCGGTCAAGAGCAGCGCGTGCAACATCTCATGGATTGCCTCGAATATTTTACGACCCTGCGGGAAAAGCGCGCCAATGGCGCGCCCAGTTTCGACCTTGTTTCCATGATGGCGCGCGACCCTGCAACCAAAGATATGGACGCGATGAATTTCCTCGGCAATTTGCTGCTCCTGATTGTCGGCGGCAATGACACGACACGCAATTCCATGTCGGCCAGCATTAATGCGTGGAACCGCTTCCCCGATGAGTTTGCCAAATTACAAGCCGACCCGTCACTGATTGATAAAATGGTGGCCGAAGTCATTCGCTGGCAGACCCCACTATCGCATATGCGCCGCACCGCTTTGGAAGATGTGGAGATGCACGGAAAGACCATCAAAAAAGGCGATAAAGTCATTATGTGGTATTATTCGGGCAATCACGATGAAGAGGTATTTGACGACCCGCGCATTGTTAAATTTGATCGCCCCAATGGAAACAATCATCTGTCTTTCGGTTTCGGTATTCACCGTTGCATGGGGCTGCGTGTCGCTGAATTGCAATTGCGTACTTTGTGGCAACAAATCCTCGAGAAGTTTGAAAAAATCGAATTGGTTGAAGAGCCGGTGCGCTTGAAATCGAACTTCGTTAACGGCTATACCGACGTGAAAGTTCAAGTCATCCGCCGTTAATAGGAGTTCGCATTGTCCGATAAAATTCGCTGGGGCATTCTAGCCACCGGCAATATAGCCGCTCAATTCGCCGGTGATTTGAAGCACAGCCATAGCGGTGTTTTGGCCGCGGCTGCAAGCCGCGAATTGGCGAAAGCCGAAGCCTTTTGTGCCGAACATGGCGGTGAAGCTGTCACCTCCTACGACGCTCTGATTGCGCGCGATGATGTCGATGCGATTTACATCGCCACGCCGCATGACAGCCATATTGAGTGGGCGCATAAATGCCTCGCTGCCGGCAAGCCGACCTTGTGCGAAAAACCGCTCGGCCTCAATCAAGGCGAAGTGCTTCACCTTTATGGCACGGCAGCGCGGCGCAATGTGCTGCTGGTTGAAGCGCTCATGTATCGCATGCATCCGCGCATGCATTTGGCCAAAAGCCTGATTGATGACGGCGCGATTGGCAAAATTACCGGCTTTTCATCAAGCTTCGGTTTTGCCTTTCCCTTCACACCGGACCACCGGCTTTATAATATTGACCGCGCCGGTGGCGGGATTGTCGATATCGGCATTTACCCGCTCACTGCGGCGCGCTATTTCATCGGCGAACCCAATGGCTTGAGCGGCGAAGCGCGGCTGGCGCCATCGGGCGCTGACGCCGAAGCCAAGGCCGTGCTGGCCTATGACGGGTTTGAGGCGTATTTGCACTGCGCCATAGATACTGAGCTGGAATGGCACATTACCGTTGAGGGTGATAAGGGAACGCTGAAAATCAACCAGCCCTGGCATCCGGGGCCGCAAAATAATCATATCGTCATTACCGATAAGGACGGCAGCGAGACGGTTCACGAGAGTGATGATATGCGTCCGCTTTATGCCGTTGAGGCCGATCATGTCGGCGATTTGATTGCCCGCAAGGCGCAAAGCTCAGACTTAGTCACGCCGGACTTTTCCATAAACACGGCCTATTGGCTCGACCGTTGGCGCGAAGCGGGAGGCGTGCGCTATGCCGCCGACACGCTGGGCGCGACGGGCTTTCATGGCGCGGCGCTGAAACATGGTGCCAATGGCAGCGTGCCGCATGTGACGCTGGACGGCCTCAATAAACCGATCTCAAAAATTGTGCTTGGCACGGACAACCAAATCGATGCGCCGACCATGGCGGCGATGGCCGACGCATTTTTCGAAGGCGGCGGTAATTGCTTCGACACCGCCTTTATTTATTCCGATGGCCACTCTGAAGCCCTGCTCGGCGAATGGATCGCCGCGCGCGGCGTGCGCGATGAATTGGTGGTGCTGAGCAAAGGCGCGCACCCGCCGGAATGCGCGCC
>RFZE01000039.1 GCA_009920875.1 Alphaproteobacteria bacterium
CGCAATTTTTCATCGCCCAAAGCGCGTAAAAAATCCAACGGCTCACTGCCTTGAGACGCTGTTGCGGCGGCAAGGTCAATGGCGCGCACGCCTTCGCGATTCATTGCCACCACCAGCAGGCTCTTGCCGTTTTTCGTGCGCGCAAAACTCAGCGCTTGCTCAACCGGAGCCAAGGCAAAAGCACTGTCGGGGGCTTGCCTTATTTTCTCCTTAAAAAGCGGTTGTGAAACGTAAAAGCTGCGCGCCACAAAAACAATTATGAGAGCACCGAAAACAAGGCCGATAATTTGCAGAACCATTTTCATTGCCTCTAACTGATGACCAATGCAGATGTATTCAATATAGTCATCATGCAAGCGCCGAAAAGGTTCGTATCTACTTTCACCACCTTATCGCCGAACTTCCAGATAAATGGCTTGATGCCGTTTTCATCGGCCAGCGCGCCCTCAAACATCGGCATGGCGGCGAGTGTCGCAAAAAAAGTGGCAATCCAGATGTAATTCATCAGCGCGCCGAGCATGAGATGGCCTGCACCCCAAACGAAGTAAAGCGTGAGTAAAGCCAAAGTCGAATTGGTCAAAACCTGCCAAACAACGTGAAAGCGTGCATGCGGCGTCCACAGCGGATTGGTCGCATGCGTTCGGTTGAAATCAGCTACCATCGGGCCAATCATAATCATTACGGCCACCAAGCTGACCAATATATGGGCAATCAAATTCGTATCCATTTTCCCCTCCCTAAATCAGGCCGACATAAGAGCCGCCATCCAATTGTAAATTCTGGCCGGATATAAAACCGGCCTGTTCACTGCATAAAAAAGCACATGCGTCACCGAACTCATCCGGTCGACCAAGGCGACCGGCTGCGATGGTCGCTTCCATTTCAGCGCGTGCTTCTTCATAAGTTAAATTTTTTAACGCCATGGCCAGTTCGGCCATTTGTTGCTGACGCTGCGTATCGAAGCGTTCGGGCAGCATATTGTTTATCGTCACATTATCCTTCGCGACTTCCTTGGACAGCCCTTTGGAAAAAGCCGTCAGTGCCGAGCGCGCAGACGTGGAAAGACCCATATTGGGATGTGGGGATTTGACCATGGCCGAAGTGATATTGACAATACGGCCAAATTTGCGCGCGCGCATACCGTCAATGACGGCGCGAATAAGAAGCGCCGGGGCAATCATATTGGCGGCGAAAGCCTCTTGCCACATGGCTTCATCCCATTGGTCATAAGTGCCGGGCGGCGGGCCGTTATTATTGGTAACAAGAATATCAGGTCCTTCGCAAACCTGCAAAATTGCATCACGGCCTTGTTGTGTATTGAGGTCACCAATGACAGAGGTGACATTACCGCCTTGCAGCTCTGCAATCTCCGCTTCTGCCGCTTTTAGAGCTTCGCCATCGCGCCCGTTAATGATTACATTCGATCCTTCTCGCGCCAAAGCCTTGGCGCAGGCAAAGCCAAGTCCACGCGACGAAGCACAAATGATGGCTTTCTTCCCTTTCAGTCCCAAATCCATAATTCCCTCCTATTCCCCACGCAAATTTTTCTCTAATGCCTGCACAACATTATCTTGCGATAAATCAGCCGCATGGAAATGCGCCGCAATATGTCCGTCAGGGCGTACCAATAGAGCGGCCAAATCCGCATCATATTCCGCAAGGCCAGCCGACCAATCACCGGTGAAATTCGTGCCATCATGCAATATTCTTAATTGCGCGATTTCGCCTTTTGGGGGCTGATGATGTCGGCTGACCAAAAGGGTAAATTGCGTCCCTTGCAGATATTCGGTGAGCGAAATATCAGCGCCCTTTATTGCTATTCTGTGGTGCGGCACACTATCGCCAATGCGGAAAAGTGGGCGGTAATCGTCAATGCCCAAGCCCGTATCATCATGGTTGCCATAGCTATAGCCGACCTGCAGGCGCAGGCTGTCAAAATGGGGTTTTTGTGCGGCTATTGCGGCGGCCAGTTCGGGAGAATTGGCGGCATCAGAACATATCGCATCGAAATGCGCTTGCATGTTTTCCGGCTCAGGCCCGAGCAAAAAACCAAGCAATTCAAACATGCGCATGGCGTTTTCCATGCTTTGCGCGCTATTGGTCTCGGCCACGGCCTTGCGCTCACTGCCATAGCTGTCGAGCAAGCAGTCATCGGCCATGCCGTTTTTGACCATGGCCAATTTCCAGGCGAGGTTTTGTGCGTCCCCCATGCCTGTATTGAGCCCAAGTCCACCGGCTGGCGGAAAACGATGCGCCGCATCGCCCAGTAAAAAAGCGCGCCCGTGACGGTAACGGGCAGCGACTTGCGCCGTCATCACCCACGGGCTGACATTCTTCATCGCGACCTCAATATCATTGCGGCCGAGGGTCGCGTTAATCAGAGCCAAACAACGCGCCTCATCATACAGTTTTGGGTCTTCCTGACCGGGCGGACAGCCATACATCAAAACCCAATTTTGACCGTCATCATAAGAAATCAGTGTGCCGCTTGCGGACGGCTCCATAGTCCAATGCAAAATCCCCGGCTTGTCACCGATAAGCTCTGATAAATCGGCGTGAAAATGCACTGTGATGAAATGCTGAAGCGCGTCCGGCCCTTCCATCGCAATGCCCATTTGACGGCGCAGACTGGACCCGGCACCATCAGCCGCAATCAAATAATCGGCCTGAAGACGGTTCGTATCGGCGCCTTCAATCGCCAGTGTAATGCCATCATCATTTTCGACAACTTCTCCTGCCGTCACACCGCGCGACAGGGTAATCATGTCATTGGCCTCGACATGGCGCGCCAATATGGCTTCAAATTGCGGCTGCGAAATATTGACCAACCTGTAAGACACCAGATCAAGCACGGCCGCGTCTTGGCGCTCATAAGGAAGTCCGCCCAAATAAGTGCCCGAAAGGGTGGACCAGAAATTGACCATGCCCCCGCGCGATGGCGGCATTCCAGCGGCATATATCTCATCTGCCGCAATGCCTGCCGAACTGCAAATTTCTATGGTTTTGCCGTTTACCGCATGGGCGCGGGGTGCCTGCAAAATCGTTTCGCGCCGCTCGACAATATGGCTGGTCAGGCCGTGCTTGGCCAAAAGCAATGCGGCCATCATACCGCTTGGGCCGCCGCCGACGATAATGACATCACTCATTCTATAAGCTCTTCAAGCGGGGCGGCCAGCAATGCATCAACCGTTTCCATATCCGCACCGGAACCTTTGAAAAGCAATTTCAGGGCTTCGGTCGACGGCCTGTCCGCGACCGTCCGCTCATTTCGGCAATCGACCAGCAGCGAAATCGCCGCCATATAGAGAAAAATGAACCCATCGATTTGCCCGTCGCTTATTTCCAATTGGCCGGAAGCCATAGCCGCTCTCACATCGGCGTTCAAATGCGTCAGGCGCTTTTCGCGCTGCTCTCTGTTCCATGTCACGGAGTGACTGACGGCCTTAAACCAGCCTCTTTCGTGCTGCGCCCGAGCGTAAATATAAAGCGGTATTCGTACAATCCGCGATAATGGACTATCAGTTTCGGCATGATGGCTCAGATACGCCGCCTCAAGATTGTCGACTTCGCGGGCGCATAAACCATCCAAAAGCTCATCCACTGAATTAAAATAAGTATAGAAGCTGGGCCGTTTCATACCCGCTTGCTGGCAAATGAGGCCGGGGGTCAATTCACTCGATTGGTTTGCGCCGAGCAAGGAGAGCGCAGCATTCATCAAGGACGTAACGGCTTTCTCGCCTTTCGTCGGCTTTTGACTGACAGATGATTTTGCGAAGGCTCTTTCCATGACACAATTAAGGGCCGTAATTGACACATTGTCAATTATTATTTGACAGACTGTCAAAAATTTACTTTCCTATAACTCAAAGAGAGGCATTTATCGTGCGGTTGATATTATTTTTTCTGGCTGCCTTATCGGTAAGTCCGGCACTTGCCAAGCCGAATATCATCGTCATTTTGGCCGATGATTTGGGTTGGCGCGATGTCGGATTTAATGGCAGTGAAATCAAAACCCCTCATCTCGATAAGCTGGCCGCGACCGGAAAACGTTTAACGCGCTTTTACGCCCATCCGACTTGCAGTCCAACCCGCGCTTCATTGCTGACCGGTCAGTCTGCTCTGCGCCTTGGCGTGACGCGCCCCTATTCCAAACTCAATCCAAACGGCTTACCACTGAATCGCAAATTATTGCCGGAATTTTTGAAACAGCATGGCTATCAGACCGCATTGGCCGGCAAATGGCATTTGGGGCCGCGCAAAAAAGCGCATTTGCCGAATGCGCGCGGGTTTGACAGTTTTTACGGCCATGTGACCGGTGGTGTCGGCTATTGGGACCATGTGCATGGGGGTCATTATGACTGGCAGCGCGACGGCGTAACGGCGCGCGATGAAGGCTATACAACGCAATTGCTGGCTGCTGAAGCTGTGCGTGTCGTCCGCAATCGCAATAAGGAAAAACCGTTCTTCCTGTATCTTGCTCTCGGCGCCCCGCATTTGCCCAATGAGGCACCGGCAGAAGCACTGGCTCAATATACTCATATCGCTTCGGAAAAGCGGCGGGTTCATGCGGCTATGGTCAGTGAAATGGATGCTGCCGTCGGCAAATTGATGGATGAGCTTGACGCGGAGGGTATACGCGACGACACGCTCATCTTTTTTATGAGCGATAATGGCGGCCTGACTGAGCATCGTTTGCTACCGAATTTTGCCTATCGCCTTATTGGTGGTCTGGAGAGCCTGTTCGGCATTCCCATTCCAGGCCGGTTTCTCGAATTCATGCGCACCAATATGTTTGATGGCGGCGGCGATAACGGCCCATTGCGCGGCGGCAAAAGCTCGGTTCTGGAAGGCGGCATTCGCGTCCCCGCCATCATTCATTGGCCGAGCAAATTAACAGATACAGACTATGACGGTCGCCTGCACGTCACTGATTTATTGGCGACCCTAATGGAAGCGGCGACCGGCAGCGCAAAAACCGGTCAATTGACCGATGGCAAGAGCATGTGGTCGGCATTGGCTGAGGACAGAGAAGTCGCGCCTTCAGATTTCGTGACCATGGGCATGGATGGCAAGGCATTTTTCAGCCGGCGATGGAAGCTCATCGAACGAAATAATGGAGCGCTGCAGCTCTATGATATTAAGCAAGACGAAACTGAAAGTCGCGACCTTGCGTCAGAAAGACCGGATGTCGTTGAAAAGCTGCATGCGCGTTTGACCGCCTCACCGACCGGTCCATCCACCAGCATAGCTTTGTGGCGCGTGATATTGGACCCGGATGAATTCGGCGGTGCAGAGCGGAAAGTGCCAATGGCTGATTTAGCGGTAGAGTAACGAAATCTGAGCGACGCGCCAAAGCCTGCGGAGTCTCCTAGTAAAACTTCGGCGACCGGCGGGGTATCTAAAGCGGATGTACCTGAACCGGCAGATCTGTGATGCCCCGAATGAAATTATTCGACGAGCGTTGCACGTCTCCGACAACTTCAACACTTTTGAAACGTTTCAAGATTTCTTCCCAAAGAATTTGCAATTGTAATTCTGCCAATCGATTGCCCATACAACGATGCACACCAAACCCAAAAGCGACGTGCTCGCGTGCATTGGGCCGGTCGATAATCAGTTGGTCAGGATTTTCAAATACCGCCTCATCGCGATTGCCCGATAAGTACCACATGATGACCTTTTCACCTTCCTTGATAAGCTTGCCACCAAGTTCCACATCTTTCGTCGCTGTTCGGCGCATGTGAATGACAGGTGTTTGCCAACGTATCATCTCGGAGACCATGTTCGGGATTAACGATGGGTCTTTTTTTAACTTATCAAGCTGCTCGGGAAATTGATTTAGCCCCAAAACACCGCCGCTAATGCTGTTTCGCGTTGTGTCGTTACCACCAACGATGAGCAGAAGAATATTGCCGAGAAACAATGCCGGGTCTTCATTCATCTTGGCGGTTTCAGGATTGTGAATAAGCATAGATATCAAGTCGAACTGGGGTGGTTGGTTTTCGCGTTCCGCCCAGAGCGCATAAAAAGTTTCTGCTGCCTTGAGCAACTCAGCGCGGCGCGCGCCCATGTCTATGCTATCATCGCCCGTCACCTGCGGCACATTGGTGGTCAAATCAGACCATTCAATCAGTTTTCCGCGTTGCTCATAAGGGAAGCCGAAAAGTGTGGCTAACATACGAGCGGTTAAATCAACTGAAACAAGTTCAACCCAGTTAAAAGTCTTACCGATTGGAAGGTTATCCAAAATATCGGCGGCCCTTTCTCTTATGAGAGGTTGCAGTTCAGCAAGGTTCTTGGGTCCAACGGAGGGCGATACGGCCAGTCGCTGTTTTTTATGCTCTGGTTCGTCCATATTAATAAAACTTTTCGCGGCAATTGCTATGCCATCATTGTCATCGCTCATACGATCCGCTTCAATGGCATCTACTATGGAGATACCACCGCGTTCCGATGAAAATGTTTTGTGGTCGATATCTACTTGCTTAATCAGCTCGTGGCTGACGACCGACCAATAAGCGCCGTTTGCACTGTTTTCCGTATAATGCACCGGAGACGATTTTCTGAGCTCCGCAAAGCCCTCCATCCAAGTGTCATTTTCGAAAAACTCTGGCTTACTTACGTCAAGATAAGTTAAATCGATAGCTTGCGACATACTAATTCTCCCTTAAAAAAACTAGAGACAACGAGAATGTCCGTCAAGCGATGGCGGAACAGGCCTCTGGCAGGCGTTTTTTCTCTTTAGATGAGCTTCGGTTTGTCGTCACCAAAGAAACCACCGTCAAACAGCAAGTCATTTTAGTTTGAAACTGGGCGTTTGACCTCGCTAGATGTTTGCGCGGGGCTCATGAAAGGGCATTTTCCGGCCAAGCTTGGTCCATCCCCTAAGCCCACGGAATCCCTCCCTCCTTTTGTCCAGCCAAACTTGCTCACGCGTTTGACGGAACGCTCATCCATCCGCGCGCACTCCTTTTTGCTCAATAATACCCGCTCGTCATAGGCCGATATTTTGGTCTACCAAGAAAAGACCTGAGTTTCGCGTCGCACGGTTCGTGAAACAGGGTGCTTGGGGGTTACCGAAGCGGCAGTTCTAATATTTTAGAAATTTCAGCTATTATGCATTTGGCCTTGAGCTAAAAATTTTTTACACAAAAATGCAATAAGCGCATTTTAATCTTCTCTGATGAAAAATATTCTTATTTTGTGCACGGGCAATAGCTGCCGTTCAATTTTGGCTCAAGCCTACATCAATCATGTAAGCGACGAATGGCTAGCTTATTCAGCAGGTTCGCATCCGACCGGCGAGGTGCATCCGATGGCGTTGGAAACATTGACGTCACTGGGCATTAACGCCAGCTATGCGCGGTCAAAAAACTGGGATGAATTCGCCGGCGCCGGTGCGCCCATAATGGATGTAATTGCGACGGTTTGCGACAGTGCCGCCGGCGAGACTTGTCCGGTCTGGCCGGGTCATCCGACTACTTATCACTGGCCGTTTCCCGATCCGGCAAAATATTCGGGCTCGGAAGAAGACACACGCACCCATTTCCGCGAAGTGTTTGCCATGATAAAAAAACGCATTGATAATTTTTTAGCCTGTGAGGGTTGATGATGGTGCGTAAATTGGCGGCAGAAGCGCTGGGAACACTTCTTCTGGTTTGCACGGTGGTCGGCTCGGGCATTATGGCGGTCAATTTGGCGCAAGGAAATGACGCCGTCGCCCTGCTCGGCAATACGATTGCCACGGGCGCAATTCTTTATGTTTTGATCACCGTGTTCGGGCCGCTATCGGGCGCGCATTTCAACCCGGCTGTTTCCTTGGTTTTCCGCTTGAGGGGTGAGCTGGGTAATAATGATTTTTTGGCCTATGTTGGGGCGCAGCTTATTGGCGGCTTGCTCGGCACGGCCCTGGCAAACGCTATGTTTGAATTGGCCTTGTTTACCCCATCGGGCAATATTCGTACCGGCCACGGTCAGTTCCTTGCTGAAACGGTTGCAACTTTCGGCTTGGTGATGACTATTTTAGGCGGCTTGAAATACCGGGCCGAGGCTGTTCCCATGCTGGTCGGGCTTTACATCACTGCCGGTTATTGGTTCACCGCATCGACCAGTTTTGCCAATCCCGCCGTTACTTTGGCACGTGGCTTTACCGACAGCTTCTCCGGCATTCGGCCGACCGATATGCCGCTTTTTTGGTTGGCTCAATTTATTGGTGCTGTCCTAGCCCTCATCGCAATGCGCGCAGTTTTGGGGGATGATGGGCCGTCATAAAAGCGTCATAGCTGCGTAACAAAAAGGCAATACGACGCAGTCATTGCTCACCGAAGTGTTACCATTTTAGGTGAGATGACAAATGAACGGCAGCTCCTTGAACAACACAAAAAGCGACGTCAAAAACTATAAAACCATTTTTATTTCCGATATTCACCTCGGATCAAAAGCCTGTCAGGCAGAGCTTTTGCTGGATTTTCTGAAACATAATGACAGTGAGAAGCTGTATCTGGTCGGCGATATTGTTGATGGCTGGCGCTTGAAGCGCAAATGGTATTGGCCGCAAAGCCATAATGATGTTGTTCAGAAAATCCTTCGCAAAGCGCGCAAAGGCACGGAAATTATCTATGTTCCCGGCAATCATGATGAGGGATTGCGCCGTTATATCGGCACACATTTCGGCGGCATTGAAGTCAGACCGACAGATATTTATGAAGCGGTTAATGGCGATAAATATCTGGTGCTGCACGGCGACAGTTTCGACAATGTCATGCTTTATGCGCGTTGGTTGGCCTATGTCGGTGACCACGCTTATGATTTGGTGTTGCGCTTGAACACGGTGTTCAACGGGCTGCGCCGGTTGATGGGGCTGCGGTACTGGTCACTGTCATCTTATCTTAAAATCAAGGTCAAAAACGCTGTTCAATTCATCAGTGAATTTGAGCGCGTTTTGGCGAACGAGGCACAAAAAGCGGGCGTCCAGGGCGTGATTTGCGGCCACATCCACCATGCCGAAATGAAGCAATATGGCGACATTATTTACATGAATGACGGCGATTGGGTGGAAAGTTGCACGGCTCTGGTCGAACATTTTGACGGCACATGGGAAATTATTTTCTGGGCCGATATTGTGGCGCAACGGGGCGCGACATCGAAATCGGCTGGGGTTTTAGAAAGTGCGGAAGACAAGCCGCTGGCCGGGGCCGCCGAATGACGAAAATATTGATTGTCAGCGATGCGTGGGCACCGCAGGTCAATGGTGTGGTTACAACATTGCAGACCGTTATCGGCCATTTGCGCGAGGCGGGAAATGAGGTCAAAATCATTTCCCCGGATATGTTCAACACCGTGCCCTTGCCGGTCTATCCGGAAATCAAACTCGCCGTCCTACCCAAACGAAAAATGGCTCGGCTGATTGATATGTTTGCACCCGAGAGAGTCCATATCGCCACAGAGGGGCCACTGGGCTGGGCAGCGCGCGCCATTTGTTTGAAACGGGGCTGGCGGTTTTCGACCAGCTATCACACAAAATTTCCTGAATACGCTTATGAGAGCGCGCGCATACCCCTGAAACTCGGTTATAAAATCGTTAAACGTTTTCACGGTAAATCCGCCGCCATGATGGTCGCCACTCAATCTTTGGAAGATGATTTGAAAGCACGCGGCTTTTCCAATGCCGTCACATGGACGCGCGGGGTCGATACAAATTTATATAAACGACAAGGATGTCCAGCTTTGGAATTGGACAAACCGGTCATGGTCTATGTCGGCCGCGTCTCGGTCGAAAAAAATATAGAAGCGTTTTTGGATCTGGATTTGCCGGGTAGCAAGCTCGTGGTCGGCGGCGGCCCGCAATTGGAAAAATTAAAGTCCAAATATCCTGATGTTACCTTCACCGGTCCGAAATTCGGCGAAGAATTGGCCGCGCATTATCGCAGTGGCGATGTTTTCGTTTTTCCGAGCAAAACCGACACATTCGGTTTGGTGATGCTGGAAGCCATGGCTTGCGGACTGCCGGTGGCCGCCTATCCGGTCACCGGACCGCTCGATGTATTGGCCGACTGCACAGCCGGAAAGATGAATGAAGATTTGGCCAAGGCCGTCAAACAGGCATTAACAGCCGACCCGCAAGCGGCGCGGGACCATGCGCTGAAATTTTCTTGGCAAGCGTGTGCCAAAATATTCCTGTCCAATCTCACGCCATTATAGAAGAGTCAAAATGGCGCGACTGACCGGTAAGATTCAAGGCAAACCCGAACAAGGCAAAACCACCTCGATTTTGCGGATTTGGCATGCTTTTTTGTTCTCTGTTGACGGATTGCGGTTTATCGCCACCAAGGAGACCGCCTTTAAGCAGCAGGTCATTATCGGCGTTTTTTTGATGGTTCTGGCGGTTTATCTTGCAGAAACAACCTTTGAAATATTGGCGCTTATTTCGCCCATTCTCTTATGTTGGCTCATCGAAATCATCAACACATCGATTGAAGCCGTCTCTGACGCCATATCTGAAGAGTTTGATACCAATATCAAAATTGCTAAGGATCTGGGGTCTCTAGCCGTTTTGACCGGTTTCGGCATTCTTGCATTTGTGTGGAGCGCCGTGCTCATTTTCTAAAATCCGGATGACCCGCTAAAACCCGGAAGGAAATGTCGTAGTTTGGTCTACCATCTGGTCTACCATAGAAACCATGATCTCATCTCCTCAAACAAATATGCTTGAAGGTCAATGGCTTGGACCGTGAATCACGGTGCTGAAAACTTGAAAATGGTGCCCAGGAGATGGGTTCGATGTCTATCCTAGGCCCTTGGTAAGCCCTGACCTTCAATAATATCAACAGGTTAGCACTTTTATAGGCGCGTGCAAATCCTATTTGTGGTCATCCATATGGTCTACCAAGCAAAGACCCAAGTTCCGCGTCACACGGTCCGTGAAACATGGGTAACTGGGGGGTTAGTGGTATATCTCCCAGCGCGCAAGTTTCATTATTCTA
>RFZE01000040.1 GCA_009920875.1 Alphaproteobacteria bacterium
ATTCATCTTCCATAAACACTTCGACCATATCGTCTTTCGCGCCGCGCTTGAGCGTCAGCATGTCGTTTTGAAACTTGAGCCGCAAATAAGTTTGCACGCGAATGATTTCATCATTGTTCATGGAAAACCTCCGAAAATACTTGTTGCAAGCTACTGGGCTGTGAAACCGCCGTCAATAACAAGCTCAGCGCCGGTCATCCATTCGGACTCATCAGAGGCCAGAAACACAATACCATTGGCAATGTCGCGCGGCACGCCCAAGCGCCCCGCCGGTGTGCCCAGCGTCAAAGTTTCAATCGCCTCATTCTCGCCATCCATCGCCCCCATTTCGACGGCGCGCCTAATACCGTCGCGCAAAATATCGGTGCCGACAAAGCCCGGATGGATGGAATTGACACGGATTTTATAGCCAAGCGCGCCCATTTCCACCGCCATTGCTTTGGTCAAAAGCCGCACACCGCCTTTGGCCGCGTGATAAGGCGCTTGCGCCGACGAGCCGACAATGCCGTAAATTGACGACACATTAATAATGCTGCCGCCTTTTTCTTTCATGGCACGCACAGCGTATTTTGCACCAAGAAAAACACCATCAAGGTCAATCGCCAAAACATGCCGCCATTGTTCCAATGTGGTTTCCTCAAGCGGTGTCGAGTCATGGGCAATACCGGCATTATTGACCAGCACATCAAGCCCGCCAAAAGCCGAGAGGGTTGCGTCAATCGCCGCCTGCCATTGGGCTTCATCGGTCACATCGTGCGTCATAAATTGCATATTTTCATGCCCGTCGGCCAGCTTGATGCCTTCTTCTTCCAGCACGTCAGTGACCATGACATTGGCCCCTTCTTCATGCATGGCGCGCGCCATTTCCGCGCCCAGCCCTTTTGCGCCGCCTGATACGAATGCGGTTTTTCCTGACAGTCTGCCCATATCACCCCCCATGACTTGCTGCTTATCGTTTAAATCGAGTCACCGTCTTGCCCGACCGAATGGTCCATTTGGCGCGACGGTTCCGGTGTCGTTACCTTACCGACAATTTTTGCCGGCACACCGACCGCCGTTGTATAGGCCGGCACATCGGTCAGCACGACTGAGCCGCCGCCGATTTTGGCGCACTCACCGACACGGATATTGCCCAGCACTTTAGCGCCGACGGAAATCAACACACCATCACCGATTTTCGGGTGGCGGTCGCCGCCTTCCTTGCCACTGCCGCCCAATGTGACGCCGTGCAGCATGGAAACATCATCGCCGACCGACGCGGTTTCGCCAATCACCACGCCAGTGGCATGGTCGATAAACACCCCTTTGCCGATATTGGCAGCGGGATGAATATCGGCCTGAAACACTTCCGAGGCGCGGTTTTGCAAATAAAGCGCCATGCCGCGACGACCTTCATTAATCAACCAATTGGCCGCGCGATAAGTCTGCAAAGCGAGAAATCCCTTAAAATATAGCACCGGATCGAGATAGGTGCGGCATGCCGGATCGCGGTCAAAATGCGCCACAATATCGGCCCGCATGGCGGTACTGACCGCCTTATTGTCGCTAAAAGCTTCCTCAAAAACCTCGCACAGCGTGCGTGCGCCGATTTCTGAATTGGCCAACTTTTCCGACAAATGCGAGGCAATCGCCATTTCCAGCCGCTCGAAATTCAAAATCGTTGCGTTCAAAAAACCTGACAAAGCCGGTTCTTTTTCAGCCATTTGCATGGCTTCCTCGCGAATTTGCGACCATATAGGGTCGACTGTCGCTATTTTTTTTGCGCTTTCCGTCATATCAACTTCCATTTTGGCTTTCGCCCAATTGAACTTCAAGATACCATTTTGGCGGATTCACTGGCAAGCAACCTTTCACCATGCAATTTTTGACGACAAACAGGCTGAAATTTTATGTCGAGCAAGCAGGCAGCGGCCCACATGTGCTGGTCATTAACGGCACGGGCAATGATTTGCGCCGCAAGCCGAGCATTATCGACAGTCCACTGACATCACATTTTCGGGTCACCGCCTATGACCAACGCGGGCTTGGCCAAAGCGACAAGCCCGAGGGCCCCTATAGCATGCATGATTATGCTGACGATGCCGCGGCGCTTTTGGATGCATTGGACATTGATAAAACCATGGTTTTGGGCATTAGCTTTGGCGGCATGGTGGCGCAGGAATTTGCCATTAGGCACGGCGCGCGCCTGTCGCGATTGGCGCTGTGGTGCACCTCGCCGGGCGGTGCGGGCGGCGCTTCTTACCCGTTGCACGAATTGGAGGGCCTTGACTTGGAGGCACGCGTGGCAAGCGGAATGAAACTGAATGATACGCGCATTGATGATGATTGGCTGTCCGACAATCCCGATGCGGTGGCGGCGGCGCGGCAAAGACTGGACATGTCGGAATTTGCTCATGAACCGCGCTTTGCCGAAGGCCGCGCCGAGCAATTGGCAGCGCGCGCGCAACATGATTGCTATGACCGGCTCGGGCAAATATCTTGCCCTGTATTTCTGGGCGGCGGGCAATATGACAGCATTGCCAACCCCGCAGCTATGCAGGCATTGGCCGGTCAAATTCCCAATTCGCGGCTAACCCTTTATGAAGGTGGGCATTTATTTATGCTGCAAGACGGCAAAGTATTTCCTGACTTGCTGGCTTTTTTCGATGAGGAACAGGCATGAGCACGCTTTTACCGGCCAATATGCAAGCGATAGACAGCGGCGCAGCACGTCTGCTTGCGGGGCTGCAAGAAACCGATAATGGCAGCATCGGCCATGTGCTTTTCAACCTGCCGGAAAAGCACAATGTCATCGACCTTGAAGGCTGGCAGGCCATCACCCCTTTGATGCAACATTTGGCCGAGATTGAGAATATCAGGCTGATTGTGCTGCGCGGTGTCGGCGGCAAGGCGTTTGTTGCGGGCGCCGATATTGCACAATTTGAAGAGGTGCTGAGCGGGCCGGAAGGCACGGATTTTGACCGCGCCACCATTGCCGCCTTTGATGCCATTGCCGCTTGCCCGATACCTACCCTCGCCGCCATTGAAGGCTATTGCATAGGCGGCGGCTTGGGCATTGCCGCCGCGTGTGACTTGCGCTTGGCGCGCAGCGATAGCCGATTCGGCATTCCTGCCGGTAAGTTGGGGCTGGCTTATCCGGCCAATGCCACGCATCAGCTGGCGCGACTGGTTGGCGTGTCGGAAGCCAAGCGGATTATTTTCACCGCCGCCAATTTGAATGTGGAAGAAGCGCTGACCAATCGCCTGATTACACTGGCCGCAACTGCCGAAGATTTCGAAGCCGCCCTGACCGAATTAGTGGCACAAATTTCAGCCAATGCACCGATGAGTTTACAAGCCAGTAAGTTTATTCTCGACAACCCACAGGCCGACAGCGAGGAGATTAAAAAACGCCTTGCAGATTGCTTGGCCAGTGCCGATTATAAAGAAGGACGCCGCGCCTTTATGGAAAAGCGCAAGCCCGACTTTAAAGGGAGTTAATAATGGATTTTTCAGATCAAATTGCCATCATTACGGGGTCATCTGCCGGTATTGGCCAAGCGGCCGCCATCGGTATGGCTGAGGGTGGCGCGAAATTGGTCATCAATTATTCCAAAAGCGCCGAGGCGGCTGAAAAAGTGGTAGCAGCCTGCAAAGCGGCCGGCGGCGATGCGATAGCCGTAAAAGCCGATGTTTCCGACGACGCAGATTGCAAAAAATTGGTCGAGGCGGCGATGGATGAGTGGGGCCGCCTTGATATTTTGGTCAATAATGCGGGCACGACAAAATTCATGAACCATGATGATTTGGACGGGCTTAGCGCCGAAGATTTTGAGCAGATTTATGCCCTCAACCTTATCGGCCCCTATCAAATGACCAAACATGCGCGCCCGCATCTCGCCAAATCCGATGCCCCTTCGGTGGTCAATATTTCTTCCGTTGCCGGTGTGCGCGGCATTGGCTCCTCAATCGCCTATGTCGCCTCCAAAGGTGCGCTCAATTCAGCGACCTTGGCACTGGCGCGTTCTTTGGGACCGGAAAATATCCGTGTCAATGCGGTGTGCCCGGGCTTTGTCGGCACGGATTGGTTTCGCAATGCTTTTGGCGATGAAGTGTTTGAACAAATTGCAGAAGGCCAACGCAAAGGCACGCCAATGGGCCGCGCCGGTGGGCCGGACGACATTAAAGGCCCGATAATGTTCTTCGCCAGCCGCGCCAGCGCCCATGTAACCGGGCAATTACTGGTTGTCGATGCGGGTATGCTTTTGGGTATGCCGTTCAAAATTGGATAGGAGCGTCACCATGAGTGCCGAACTGAAAAAACAAGTTTGTGATATTATTGACGACATGGCCGATGAGTTGGTTGATGCCAGCCACGCCATTCACGCCAAGCCGGAAATCGCTTTTGAAGAAAAATTCGCCCACGGCTTGCTGACCGACAAGGTGGAAGCGGCCGGTTTGAGTGTTGAACGCCACGCATGCGGCCTCGACACGGCTTTCATTTCATCTTTCGGCGATGGCGACAGGGAAGTCGGCATTTTATCGGAATATGATGCCCTGCCCGGCATCGGCCACGCCTGTGGGCATAATATCATCGCCACAACCGGCCTCGGCGCCTCTTTGGCGCTGGCCAAATTGAACGGCGCGCTGCCCGGCAAAGTGCGTTATCTCGGCACGCCTGCCGAAGAAAGCGGCAATGGCAAAGAATTGATGGCGCGACAAGGCGCTTTTAACGGGCTTGATGCGGCCATGATGGTGCATCCGGCCGGTATCGACCTCATCACCATGCCGAGCTTGGCGGTCAATGAAGTGCGCGTCACTTATACCGGCAAAGCGGCGCATGCCTCGGCCATGCCGTTTGCCGGTGTCAATGCGCTGGACGCGTTGGTGACGGCCTATCAATCGATTGCCCAATTGCGCCAGCACATCAAACAAAGCGAGCGCATTCACGGCATTTTCAATGAAGCCGGATTGGCGCCCAATATTGTGCCCGACCATGCGGTCGGCACATTTTATGTGCGCGCCGAAAACGGTCTTGCGCTGGCAGAACTGAAGGCGCGCGTGAAAAATTGCTTTGAAGCGGGCGCGCTGGCCGCCGGTTGCGAGGTGCAGATTGACTGGGCACTGGGCGATTATTTGGAAATCAAAGATAGCTGGGCCATTGCCGAGCGCTATCAGCAAAATGCCGAAAGCTTGGGCCGCAATTTTTTCCCGCTGGAAAAAATGCCGACCAGTGGTGCCGGTTCGACCGATATGGGCAATATCAGCCACCGCGTGCCGTCCATTCATCCGATGATTGCCTGTGCCCCGCCCAGCGTGGTCATTCACAATCCCGAATTTGCCAAATGGGCCGGTTCGGAAAAAGGCGACAAGGCGGTGATTGACGGGGCCAAATCGCTGGCCATGACGGCGATTGACGTGCTGACCGACAAAAAAATGATGCAGCAAGCGAAAGATGATTTTGCTGCCACGGCCGAGTTTTCGGCGCAATCCATCGCACAAGCCTGGCACGGCGAAGGCGGGCATGAAAACGGTGATGCCGCGCTAGGCGGCTGCGGCTGCTGCTAACGGCTCTTTTTCCGGCTGAAGGCTCTGTTCTTGCTCTGGCATGAGCAAGCAGCTATAAACGCCGCGAGTCACACGAGGTAAATCATGGCGCAGTCAGCGACCCCGAAAATCAGCAATAATGATGGCGCACAGGAAATTTTTGTGTCGGTCAAAGAGTTTGAGTGTATCGGCGCCGAGCCCCCCTTTGACCATCCGCATATTTATCTCGATATGGGCAGCGAAGATGAGATTGTTTGCCCCTATTGCTCGACCCGCTTTCGGTTCAAAAACTAGCCATCCCAAGCGCTAAATTTTCTTGCGATGTGTCTCGAACCGACGCAATTTATCGGCTATGGGGAGACTATTGCAAATCATAGGTTATTCGCTGCTGGCCGTTATCGGCCTGTTTGTCGTGCTGTTGCTTTTTTCCAGCCTTATGATTGCCACCGATTTGACCAAGCAGGAACTGATTGACAAATACGCCAATGAAAAATCATTTTTCTATTTCCTGCCTTCTGGCGCAGAAGTGCATATTCGCGATCAGGGTAATAAGAACAAGCCGCCACTTTTTCTTTTGCACGGCTCCAATGCCTCGCTGCATACGTGGGAGCCATTGGTCGCGCAATTAAAAGACGATTATCGGCTTATCAGCTTTGACCTGCCCGGCCACGGGCTGACCGGCGCCACCCCGCAAGAAGATTATTCCAATATTGCGATGGCCAATTTCACCCGCGAAGTGATTGAGCTTTATGATTTCAAATCCGTCACATTGGTCGGCAATAGTATGGGCGGCGCGGTGGCGCTGCGCTATGCGTTGATGTATCCGCGCGATCGATCCTGCGACGCTGCTGATTTGGGGCTCGCAAGACAGGCTGATTGACCCGAAATATGGCATTGCCATGAACACGCAAATTATCGGCAGTTTGCTGAAGCTTTACCCGCAGGCCGGGCATTTGGCACATGAAGAATTGCCCGAACAGACCGCCGCTGACATTCGCGCCTTCCTCGACCGCGCGCTTTATACCGAGTAAGGACGGCGCTTATCATTTTATTATTAAATGATGGTGGCCTCGGACGGTAAAAGCACCTGCCGAGCAAAGCGAGGCATGGTGCGCCTTCCGCTAGCGGCGCAAAGCGCCGCGCCATGAGGGCTCAAAAAACTCATTGGTCATGAGAAAGATGGTGGCCTCGGACGGACTCGAACCGTCACGCTCTAATCGAGCCGCAGATTTTAAGTCTGCTGTGTCTACCAATTCCACCACGAGGCCGCGCCGGAAAGCGCTTTCTATAACATGAATTGCCGCGCCGTCAGTTGGAAATATCCTGCATTTTCAGGGTTTCGCCGATTTTCATCACCAAGGACTGATTGCCCGCCGCTTCGACAAAACGCTGGCGTGGTTCATCGAACGGCTCAAACGACAAAATGAAGGTGCCCCAATGCATCGGCACCATACGCTTGCAGCCGACCTCGCGGCCCATATCAACGCCGCCTTCCGGATCCATATGCGCACCGCGCATGAAGTCACGCGGCGCATAAGCGCCAATGCTCATCAGGCCGAGATCGCAACCACCATGATTATCGCTCATATGCTGACCGATTTCGTTGAACAGGCTGGGATGGGTTTCGGTATCACCGGTATGAAACACCGAGCGGCCACCGGCAGAAAAGCCATAGGACATCCACAAAGTGCGATTAATGTCGAAGAGCGAGCGGTTCGACCAATGCACGGCGGGATAAGCGGTCAGTTTGAAATCGCCATTATCCGACGGCAAGCGCACCTCATCATACCAATCGACCTCACGCACATCGCCATAGCCCTTGAAATATTTGCCCAGCCCCAAAGGCACCACGGCGGTAATACGCTCTTTATTGGGCAGCTTGTCGAGCGTCGCCGTGTCGAGATGGTCATAATGCGCGTGGCTGATGACCACCACATCAATCGGCGGCAAATCTTCAATAAACAGACCGGGCGGCACAAGACGCGCCGGGCCGGTAAAAGAAACCGGACTGGCGCGGCGCGAAAACACCGGATCGGTCAACACATTGACGCCATCGAGACGCACCAGAAATGTCGCATGGCCAATCCAGCTGACGAAATCATCATCGCCTATTGCCGCCAATTGCGCTTTTGCGGCGTCGCGCTTTATCGCATGGTCGCGCGGAATGCTCGGCGCTTCGCTGACGGCATTGCGCCATATGGCTTGACTGAAAAATTTCATGCGGCGGGTAAAGGGAATGGTGCGCTTGGGGCTGTCAGGCGGATTGCGAAAACCGTTTTCCAAATGATGATAGGGCGCATCGCCGCCCAGCGGGCGACCGACATTGCTGCCACAGGCCGACAGCAACACACCCAAGCCAAATACCAATGCGAGTCCCGCTACTACTGACATTTTCATTTCCGCCTCTTTCGTCAACCCATAGAAAAACGGCGGCCTGAAAGACCGCCGTTAATCATTATAGGTCGAAAAGCTTAGTTTTCCAGACCTTGCCATACCGGCCAGCATTTGCTGCCGGCTTTTGAAGCAACAGCAGCTTGCGCGGCTTTTGCATTATCGCCGGCTTGTGTGGCGGTGTAGTCATCTTTACCGGTGCACCACACATAGAATTTGTGGTTGCCCGATTGTGACATGGCATCAAAGCTTGAGTTCAAGGCAATAGCGGCATTTGGTAGAGCGAACATGGCGGCTACGGCCAGAGCAGAAACAGTCTTTTTCATAAGAACCTCCCTAATTGGTAGAGATACTCTGCGCATTTTCATCGCAAAAGAAAATTAAATTTTTTGTTAGGTTTTGCCTTTAACCCTTCAAAAACTCGGCCGGTGGTGGACGCTCAATCAAAGCCATGCCCATATCGGCAAATTGTTGCTTCACCGCCGCTTCAACTTCAGCCAGCGCCGCCACATCGCGGCCCCGCGCCACCACGCTGACCCCTGCCCCATCAGCGCCGTAAAACGGATAAAGACCAATACTGACTTGCGGATGCTCGCCTTGCAGTTTTTCCATTGCCTCGGCGATCGCGCCTTCCGGCACTTGCGCGGTAATGGTGACGGAGGAAAGTTTTTCACCGCCCTCCAAAGTCGGCAAAATATTTTCCATCATCGCTTGCATGATTTTCGGCACACCGGCCATGACATGCACATTGCCGATGCGAAAGCCGGGCGCGGTCGACACCGGATTGTCAATCAGGCTGGCGCCGTCAGGAATGCGCGCCATGCGGGCGCGCGCCGCGTTAAACTCAATGCCCTGCGCCTCATAATGCGCTTCCAGCAATTGCGTAGCCAGCGGATGCATGTCCAGCGACACACCGAAAGCCGCCGCAATACAGTCGGCGGTAATATCGTCATGCGTCGGGCCAATACCGCCGGAGGTGAAGACATAAGTATATTTTGCGCGCAGCGCATTGACCGCATCGACAATCTCGTCTTGCGCGTCAGGCACGATCCGCACTTCTTTCATATCAATGCCAATCTCGCCCAGCGCATTGCCGACAAAGGCGAGGTTTTTATCTTGCGTGCGCCCTGACAAGACTTCATTGCCGATAATCAGCATGGCAGCAGTAATTTGTTTCTTATCTGTCATTGAAATTTTCCTTCTTCGGCGCAATTTAGCTTTTGGACGCCATATGACAAGCCGCATATAGCAGCCTTGTCGACAGGCAACGCGCCAATGTGGTAATGAACGGGTCGGAGAAAAAGAATGAACTTCATTGAAGCCAGCCTTGCACCGTTGAAGAATACGGGCCAAATCAAAATCCATACGCAAGCGGATTTTGACGGCATGCGCACGGTTGGCCGCATGGCGGCGCAAACGCTGGATATGTTGGGCGAATTCGTCAAACCCGGCGTCACCACCGGTTTTCTCGACGATAAAGCGGTTGAAATTATCTGCGATTTGGGCGCCGTCCCTGCCCCGCTTAATTATCGCGGCTTTTTGAAATCCATTTGCACCTCCATCAATCATGTCGTTTGCCACGGCATTCCGAGCGATAAAATACTGCGCGAAGGCGACATTATGAATGTCGATGTGACGCTTTATCATGAAGGCTGGCATGGCGACCACAGCCGCATGTATGCGCTCGGCAAAACTTCAGTGAAAGCGCAAAAACTGATGGATGTGACCTATGACGCGATGATGCAAGGCATTGAAGCGGCGCGCCCGGGCGCGACTTTGGGCGATATCGGTCACGCCATTCAATCTTATGCAGAAGTGCAACGCTTGGCCGTGGTGCGCGATTTTTGCGGGCATGGGCTGGGGCGTATTTTCCACGATACCCCGAATATTTTGCATTATGGCCGTTCCGGCGAGGGGCTGACCTTACGCGAAGGCATGTTCTTCACCATTGAGCCGATGCTCAATCTCGGCAAACCGGCGGTCAAAATTCTCGGTGATGGCTGGACGGCAGTCACCCGCGACCGCACTTTATCGGCGCAATATGAACATTCGGTCGGCATTACCGCCACCGGCTGCGAGATTTTCACCAAGTCCCTTAACGGCAGCGACACACCGCACAAAAACCCGTCCTGCTAGGAGGCCGACGTGCAGGAAAAACAACAAAAACCGATATTAGACAATTAAACAACAAGATTCGAAAAATAAAAACATTTGTTCCACTGCTAAAAGTTGACCTTCGTCTTTCACCCCTGCGCCGACTCTGGTAAGTCGAAACGACAAGGAGAGTTCCGATGATTCCACGCTATGCCCGCCCCGATATGACCGCCCTTTGGGAGGCCGAAATCCGCTTCTCCATATGGTTGGAAATCGAGACGCATGCGATGGACGCAATGGTAAAATTGGGCATTGTGCCAGAGGATGCAGCCAAAGCGGTGCGCGAAAAAGGCGGCTTTGACGTTGACCGCATTGATGAAATTGAGCGCGAAGTCAAACATGATGTCATCGCCTTTTTGACCAGCCTGTCAGAACATGTCGGACCCGAAGCTCGCTTTGTACATCAGGGCATGACCTCGTCTGATGTGCTCGATACGTGTTTCAATGTGCAGCTTGTCCGCGCCAGCGATATTTTGCTCGACGATATGGATGCGCTGCTCGGCGCTCTGAAAAAGCGCGCAATGGAACATAAAATGACGGCGACCATCGGGCGCAGCCACGGCATTCACGCCGAACCGACGACTTTTGGCCTGAAACTGGCGCAAGCCT
>RFZE01000005.1 GCA_009920875.1 Alphaproteobacteria bacterium
CCAAAAGGGCAATGAGTTGGAGCAAAACGCCAAAGCGGCTTTGGTTTTCCATTGGAAGAGCCTGCATCGCCAAGTGCGCATTCAAGGGCCGATTTCACCGGTCGCGGATGAAGAAGCCGACGCTTATTATCAGTCGCGCGGCCGCGAGAGCCGCATCGGGGCTTGGGCTTCGCAGCAATCGCGTCCGCTGGCCGACCGCGCCGCATTGGAAGCGGCCTATGAAGAAATGGACGGTAAATATCCGGGCGAGGATATTCCGCGCCCGCCGCATTGGTCGGGGCGGCGCATCACGCCTTTACGTATTGAGTTTTGGCAAGATGGTGACCACCGCCTGCACGACCGGTTGGTTTTTAAGCGCGCCACAGCCGAGGCCGATTGGCAGGTCGAGCGTCTATATCCGTAAGCCCTGAAATGCGCTAGGTTAAGGCTATGAGCGAACATCATCACGACCATATCGGCTTGCAGCCTGGCAAGCGCGTGCAAGGCACGGCGCTGTTGGCCATTCTTGTGGCCTCGCTGATGATTGTCATGAAAGGCTTTGCTTGGCTGTTGACCGGCTCGGTCGCCTTGCTCGGCTCATTTCTCGACTCGATTATGGATTTGTCGCTCTCGGTGATGAATTTCTTTGCCATTCGCCATGCGCAAACACCGGCGGATGAAGAACATCGCTTCGGCCACGGTAAGGCGGAAGCTTTGGCCGCTTTGGTGCAGGGTGCGGCGCTGTCTTTGGCGGCATTGTTTTTGGTTGTCGAGGCGGTGCGCGCCATGCTCACGCCCAGCGTGCTGCAAGAAAGCACGATAGGGATTATCGTCATCGCCGTGTCAATTGTATTGACGGGCGGTTTGGTGATGGTGCAGCGCCGTGTCGCCAAAGCAACCAATTCAGTCGCCATTCATGCCGATAGCGCGCATTATGCCGGTGACCTTTACATGAATATGGGCGTGATTGCCGCTTTGGTGCTGTCCGGCCCGATGGGTTTTGTCTACGCCGATCCGGTTTTGGGTCTTGTCGTGGCGGCTATTTTGGCCAAAAGCGCATGGGGTATTTTTTCCGCCGCTGCCGACCAGCTGATGGACCGCGAATTGGACGATGATATACGCGAAGAGATAAAGCAGATTATTCTCTCGCATCCGCAGGTTTTGGGATTGCATGATTTGCGCACGCGCCGCGCCGGTCTGTCCAGCTTTGTGCAATGCCATATTGAATTGGACGGGGCGATGACGCTCAACAATGCGCATCAAATATCAGATGCGGTAGAGGCCTCCGTCATGGCGAAATTTCCCGGCGTTGAAGTGCTGATACACCAAGACCCGGAAGGGCATGAAGAATTGACCCCGCTCGAGCAGAGCTAAAGGCGCGCTTAATAGCCTTTCGGTTGAAGCCATTGATAACCGATATTTTCCAGCATTTTGGCGACGGCAAGCGAGGTTTTATCCTCATAGGCCGGGCCGATAATTTGCATGCCGAAGGGCAAGCCATCATGCAGGCCAAGCGGCACAACGGTTGAAGGCAGTCCGCATAGGGTGGCGATACCGGCCCAAAAGAAATTGTCGAAATAAGGCCGCGCCGCGCCGTTCACCGTAATGGTGCGGGCATGGAAATCGGGATTATGGTCGTGCTTCATGGCGGTGCTGGGCGTGACCGGGCACAACAACACATCGACTTTTTCAAACAATGCGCGCCACGCCAAATCATATTTGGCTTTGCGAATATTGAGGCGCAGCCATTCGCCGTGGCTCAGCGTGATGCCGCGCGCTTGGGTGACGCGCGTGGAGATATCATCGGCATCGGCTGCATCAACAATGTCTTGCATGGCGGCAAAAACCGGCGGCGGCATGTCGGAGCCGACAATGGCACTCAGCCGCTTCATATAGGTTTCAAAATGCTGTGCCTTGTCGAAATCAGGGCTGATGGTGTGCAAGCTGGCGCCTTGTTTTTCCAGAGCCTTACCGGCGTCTTCAATGGCACTGCTGAAGGCGTTTTCGACCTCGCAAGCGGCATCGCCGGGCCATAAGCCGACGCGCAAGCCCTGCGGCGTGGCGTGGCGCGGCCCTTGCAGTTGAATTTGCATGGCTTGGCGCATCGGGCCGTCAAGCCCGACCGTGACGTCGAGCGCCAGTTCAATATCGCCTGCCGTATGCCCCAATGGGCCGGCAACGGTCAATTCGCTGGGCTCCCAAGGCATGCCATGCGGCGGCGGCACATGACCGCGCATCGGCACAATGGCGAAACTTGGCTTATGGCTGAACAGGCCGCTGAAATGCGCCGGTGCGCGCACCGAGCCGCCAATATCGCTGCCATATTCAAGCGGTGTCATGGCAGCCGCCAGTGCTGCCGACGAGCCGCCTGACGAGCCGCCCGGCGTATGGTCGAGATTGTGCGGATTATTGGTCGTGCCGTGCACCGCATTATAGGTCTGAATATCGCCACCGGCCATTGGCGAGTTGGTTTTGCCGATAATAATGGCACCGGCGGCTTTCAGCCGCGTCGTGACCACCGCGTCAGATGTGGAAATATGGCCTTTATAGTCGGGAAAACCGGCATCGCATGTCAGCCCTTCAACTTCGAACAAGTCCTTTATCGTCATCGGCACGCCGTGCAGCGGGCCTTTGACATTGCCTTTGGCGATTGCGTCATCTGCCGTTTCGGCTTCTTTAAGAGCTGCGTCAAAGCGCGTGGCAATAACCGCGTTAATCGCCGGATTGTGTTTTTCAATACGGTCTATGAAATGCTGTGTCGCCTCTTTCGAAGAAACACTGCCTGCGGCTATTTTTTCGGCCAGTTCACGCGCCGATAATTTATGCAGTGTCATTTCATCCCTCCCTATGGACAAGACGCCATGCATTGGGCAAATTAGCGCCAGTCAAAAACGTTCCGTCAAGGACGATAGGGAGGAAAACATGTTCGGTCAAATGCAAGACGTGCCGCTATTGATGAACCGCATTTTGGATCATGCAATGGTCAATCACAGTGAGCGTGAAATCGTATCGCGCCTGGTCGAAGGCAATATTCATCGCGAAACCTATGCCGAGTTGCATTTACGCGCCCGTAAGTTGAGCCAAGCGCTCAAAAGCCTCGGCATGGGCGAGCAAGATGTGATTGCCACTTTAGCTTGGAACACGCACCGCCATATTGAAGCTTGGTATGGCATTACCGGCATTGGTGGCGTCTATCACACGCTCAATCCGCGCCTGTTTGCCGAGCAATTGGTCTATATCATCAACCATGCCGAAGATAAGCTTATCTTTACCGATTTGACCTTTGTGCCGGTGCTTGAAGGCATTGCCGATCAAATTCCCAATGTCAAAGGCATCATCATCATGACCGATGCGGCGCATATGCCGGATACCGGCCTTAAAAATGTGCATTGCTATGAAGATTTAATCGACGGACAGAATGGCGATTTCAATTGGGTCGAGGTCGATGAGCGCGCACCCTGCGGCATTTGTTATACGTCCGGCACAACAGGCAATCCGAAGGGCGTTTGCTATACGCACCGCTCCAATGTGCTGCACACTCTGGTCGGCAATGCGAGCGATGTCATGGGACTGAAAAGCACCGACAGCATTATGCCCGTCGTGCCGATGTTCCATGCCAATGCGTGGGGGTTGGCATTGAGCGCGCCTGCGGCCGGTTCGAAAATCGTCAATCCCGGCCCGAATATGGATGGCGAGAGCATTTACCAGCTTTTGACCGATGAAGAAGTGACCTTTACCGCCGCCGTGCCGACCGTTTGGCTGATGTTGTTGCAGCATTTGGAAGCCAATAATTTGAAACTGCCCATGCTCAATGATGTGACGATTGGCGGCTCTGCCGTGCCGCGCGTCATGCTTGAAAAATTTGAGCGCGATTATGATGTTTCGGTGAAACATGCGTGGGGTATGACCGAACTCTCGCCGCTCGGCACCATTGCCAGCTTTAAGGCGGGTATGGAAAATATGAGCTTCGACCAGCAAATGGACATTAAGGTCAAGCAAGGCCGCGCGCCGTTTGGGGTGGAAATGAAAATCACCGATGATGAAGGCAATGAATTGCCGCGCGACGGCAAAGCCTTTGGTCATTTGATGGTGCGTGGGCCGTTTATTGTCGGTGAATATATTAAAGGCGATGGCGGTCAAATTCTTGATGAAGACGGGTTTTTCGACACCGGCGATGTCGCGACGATTGATGAGTTGGGCTTTATGCAAATCACCGATCGCTCAAAAGACGTTATCAAATCGGGCGGTGAATGGATTTCATCGATTGAAATTGAAAATGTTGCTGTCGGTTGCGAGGGCGTGACAGAGGCGGCTGTTATCGGCCTGCCGCACCCGAAATGGGATGAGCGTCCGCTGCTGATTATCGTTAAAGATGAAGGTGCTGAGGTGAGCAAAGAACAAGTGCTGGCCTATTTGGAAGGCAAAATTGCCAAATGGTGGATGCCCGATGATGTAACCTTCGTCGATGAAATTCCGCATACGGCGACCGGCAAAATCCAAAAGCTGACATTGCGCGAACAATTTGCCGGCTATGAATTGCCGGAAGCCAAAGGAGCCGCTGAATAATGTTTGGAATTACCGCTTTCGGGGTTGCGACCACCGGCTATTTCATGTCGCTGGGCAGCGTCGGACTGTTTGTGCTGTCGGCCATTGCGCTGCGCCTTGCCCTTACGGATTACAAATTGCCGGTGCTGATTATTCTCATCGCAGCGCTGCTTGCCCTTGTCGCTTTGCTGCTAAGCTTGGGAGCGCTTCTATTCGGTCAAATAAGCCAGCTTAATATGCCACGCACCCTTATTGCAGTGGTTTTGTCCGCCGCCATTTTCGTACCGGTGTTTCTGGCAGGCCGGGCGCTTGAGGGCATACCGATGATAAATGATATTATGACGGACACAAACAACCCGCCGCAATTTGAGGTGGTGCCGACGCAGCGCAAAGCGTTCGATAACAGCCTCGAATTATCTGAAAAGCGGCTGGCTTTTCATCAAAAGCATTATGGCGATATGAAGCCGTTGATTGTCGATGGTGCGCCGGATGCGCATTTTGACAAAGCAGTGGCTCTGGTGCAGGCGCGTGGCTGGAAAATTGTCGCGCAAGATAAAACCAAGGGCGTTGTTGAAGCGACCGATAGGACGGTGCTGTTCGGCTTTAAAGATGATGTGGTCATTCGCCTTAGCGCAGAAGCCGGTAAAACGCGCATTGATATGCGTTCGGCCTCGCGGCAAGGGCGCTCGGATTTCCGCGTCAACGCAAAGCGTATTGAGGCTTTTCTGGCTGATTTGAGGAGCGCTATTGACGGCTAAGCTCGTGCTGCCGCCATTGCGGTTTATTGTGGTTCATCGTCGTTTGATTACGCATGGTCAGAAAATGGCTTGCTTGTGCGGCATTATCGCGCCAAGCTTTCTTTTTCTGGGGGGAACAATGGAAAAACTTATACGTATTCTGGCCATTATTATGGCATTGCCTTTGGCGCTAATCGCCGTGCGCTGGGTCGTCGACCCATCAGGCGCAGCGCAAAGTTTGGAAATGACATTGCTGGAAGGCGCGGCGCGCAATTCACAAATAGGCGATACCACGGCGGTATTTTTCGGCATGGGTTTCTTGTCGCTTTACGGCATTTTGAAAGAGAAACGCGACTTCCTTTATGCGGCGACATTTCTGATTGCCGTTGTCGCCGTGGCGCGCGTATTGGCCGGATTGGTGCATGATGCGCCGACCATTTGGCTGTTTGTCGCCATTGAAGCCATCACCGTTGTCGTTTGGCTGGCCCACGCTAAAAATATGAAAAGCTGAATATTGGTCGGAGTGGCAGGATTTGAACCTGCGACCCCCTCGTCCCGAACGAGGTGCGCTACCAGGCTGCGCCACACTCCGATGAAGTGACGTTTATATAGCCAAGCCCCGTCAGGCTGGCAATGGAAAACCGAATAATGCGGGAGGAAAGTGATGTCTGAGACAGGTTTTGCGACAATACAAAAACGCCCTTTTGCCGCCTCGGTAGCGGCTCTCTTGGCGCTGCTGCTCGGCTATTTATTATTGTGGCCGGTGCCGTTTGATCCGGTGACCGGCCCACCGCGCGCGGCCAATCCGGCAGGCACGGGCATATTCGTCAAAAACAATAAGCTGGCGGCGGCCGACATGTTGGCAACCGGCACCGGCCCTGAGGCAGTGGCCTTTGACGCGCAAGGTCGGCTTTATAGCGGCCTCACCAATGGCGATATTATTCGCTTCGCCGCCAATGGCGACAAACAGGTTTTGGCCAATACGGGCGGGCGTCCGCTGGGTCTGAAATTTGACGCGGCAGGCAATTTGGTGATTGCCGATGCCAAAAAAGGCCTGATTGCCATGGCCCCCAATGGCGAGATTGCCACGCTGGCGACGCATCATAATGGGGTGCGAATGAAATTTGTCGATGATTTGGCGATTGCCAAAGACGGCAAGATTTATTTCTCCGATGCCTCGGCGCTGTTTGAATATGGCCATGATATTTTGGAAGTCTTCGCCTTTCGCCCATCGGGTCGGCTGATGGTGTTTGACCCTGAAAGCGGTGCGCTCGACGTGCTGCTCGACAATCTTTATTTCGCCAATGGCGTGGCGCTGAGCGCGCAAGAAGACTTCGTGCTGGTCAATGAAACCTATGGCCACCGCGTTTTGCGCTATTGGCTGCGCGGCCCCAAGGCGGGCTCATCAGATGTGTTTGTCGATAATATGCCGGCCTATCTCGACAATATCACCGGCGCGCCCGATGGCGGTTTCTGGCTGGCCGGTGTCGCGCCGCGCACGGACGCGCTGGATGCGCTGGTCACGCACCCCTTTGCCCGCAAAGTGGTGTGGCGGCTGATGCAGTTGACCGGTGCCAATCCGGCGGAGATGCACAGCTATGCCATTAAGCTGTCGGCGCAAGGCACGCCGCTCACCTCTTTGGAAGATGATAGCGGCCATATTTATATGATGACCAGCGTCATTGAGCAGGACGGCAAGCTCTATTTGGGCAGCTTGATTAATGATGCTGTTGGCGTAATTGACGCACCGTAAAGGCAAATAGGGGCTAGACCGACGCGCCTGTTTTATATATTTTCGCGCTCAGTTGGGGTGTGGCCAAGTGGTAAGGCACCGGTTTTTGGTATCGGCATGCGCAGGTTCGAATCCTGCCACCCCAGCCACTTTCTACTTTTGTATCAGTCTTGCGGTAGAAATCCCGCGGCGCGCAAATCATCTTCGTTGAAGCGGTGACTGCCATGCGCGTAGTTTTTTGCATTCTGCACATAAAAGGCGGCATTCATCGCATTGGCGGCTCCGCTATCGCGCGTCTTTACCAGCTTGGCCGGGCTGCCGGCGATGATCGAATTATCGGGAAACTCACTGCCCTCAGTGACAATTGAATGACCGGCGACAATGCAATTATCGCCAATGGTCGCGCCATCCATAATCGTCGCATTAATGCCAATCAGGCACTTATCGCCAATGGTGCAGCCATGCAGCGTCGCATGATGGGTGATGGAACAATCATCTCCGACAAGGGTCGGGGTCGCACCGCCGACATGTATCATCACGAAATCTTGAATATTAGTGCGCGCCCCGATTTCAATATGGAACATTTCCGAGCGCATGACGACATACGGCCAGACCGAGCTCTCCGGTCCCAATGAAATATGGCCGAACAAAAGCGCGCTATCATGCACCCAGGCTGTTTTGTCGATTTTGATATTGTCGTGTTGTGATGCCATTTAACGCCCCAGCAAAGTTCTGACGGAAACCATAAGCCGCCCGATGACCGAAAGATAGACAAAAGCTGCGAACAATAACGCGGCGGGGGCAAAGGCGGCGGGGTAGAGCATGGTGAAGGTGAAAAAGGCAATGGTCTCCGTGCCCTCGGCCAAACCGGCGAGGTAATACATGCTTTTTTTACCTTGCGCCTCGCTGGTCAGCCAAAGCTTTTCGGCCTGAATGGCGAAGGCGAGAAACACCGTCATTGACATGGCAAAGCTCGACAACAAAATGGCGGCCGCAAAAGCATTTTTCGTATCGTAAAACAAAAACGCCAGCGGCAGCAGCGCCCAGAGCAGAAAGTCGGAGACAATATCAATATAAGCGCCCAATGCGCTCGGCGCGGTTTGGCGCGCCACCGCTCCGTCCAGCCCGTCGGCCAGCCGATTTAGCAAGAGGAAAATCAGCGCGGCGGCGAACATGCCCTGTGCCACTGCATAGCAACAGACTAACCCCAATAAAAAACCGCCAATCGTTATTTGATTGGCGGAAATTTTAGTGCCGATGGCCGCCGCCGCCGCATTGAGCGGCGGGTCGATGAGGCGGCGCATGGTGGAATCAAGCATTAGCTTGCGCGTTGCACCAGACTGTCAATGGCTTCGCGATAATCGCGTTCCATTTCAGCAACGACTTCCTCAATGGTCTGCACTTTTTGAATGCCGCCAATGCCCTGGCCTGAACCCCAAATATCCTTCCATGCTTTGGTTTTCATATTGCCCCCGGAACCGAAATTCATTTTCGACTTATCGGCATCGGGAAGATTGTCGGGGTCGAGCCCGGCTTTGGCAATGGAGGGCTTGAGATAATTGCCCTCAACGCCGGTAAACAGCGATGAATAGACAATATCGTCCGCCGCGCTTTCCACCAGCATGTCTTTATAGCCCTGATCGGCATTGGCCTCTTCCGTAGCGATAAAGCGTGAACCGATATAGGCAAGGTCTGCGCCCATAGCCAGCGCCGAGGCAACGCAAAAGCCGTCCCCCATCGCGCCGGACAATAAAATCGTGCCGTCAAACCATTGCTTGACCTCGCGCACCAGCGCGAAAGGTGACAAGGCACCGGCATGACCGCCGGCCCCGGCGCATACCAAAATCAAGCCGTCAACGCCTTGTTCGGCGGCTTTTTTGGCATGTTTGACGTTAATCACATCATGAAACACCACACCGCCATAGCTGTGCGCCGCTTCAACGATGAATTCCGGCGGGCGCAGCGAGGTGATGATGATCGGCACTTTGTGCTTCACGCAAATTTCCATATCGGTCTGCAAGCGGTCATTTGAGGCGTGGCAAATCTGATTGACGGCATAGGGGGCGACATATTTATCGGGATTGGCCGCTTTATATTCCTCGAGCTCGGTATTGATGCGCGTCAGCCATTCGTCGAGAACCTCCGACGGGCGCGCATTCAAAGCGGGAAAAGAACCGACAATGCCGGCCTTGCACTGAGCAATCACCAATTCCGGCCCTGAGACCAAAAATAAGGGTGAGCCGACAACGGGGATACGTAAATTATTCTGTAATACTTCAGGTAAAGCCATAATGAACCTCCAAATCTGCAAGGAAAATTAGCCTTTTTGTGCGCGAAAGCAAGGCGACAAAATGGACTTAATAGGTTTTATGTAAGCGCTGCATAAACCAGCTGAGAAAGCTGAGGGCGCAGCGGATAGGTGGCGGCGGGCATAAGCTGCGTCATCATAATGACCGTCATATCCTCAACCGGATCATTCCAGAAAATCGTGCTGGCCAAACCGCCCCATGACGTATTGCCGTCCGATGTGGTGGAAACGGTGACACCGCTATCCATCACCACCGAAAGCCCCAAGCCGAAGCCGGTGCCAGGATAAGCCACTTCGGTGAATTGGCCGAAGCCGTGCTCTTCCAAAGTGCGGTTATGCGGCAATTGATTGCGAGTCATTTTATCAATGGTCGTGCGGTTAAGTATATAGGCGCCATTGGCTCCTGTGCCTTTGCGGCGTAGCATATCGGCAAATTTGAAATAATCTTCCATCGTCGATAGCAGACCGCCGCCGCCCGATAAAAAGGCGCGGCCCGGGCGGTAAATCGTCCGTTCAGGGCTGTCGGCCAGCTTGGTCTCGCGTTTGAGTGGGTCATAGCTGTAATTATGCATCAGCCTGTCGCGCTTATCGTCGGGAATATGGAAAAACGTATCGACCATGCCGAGGGGGCCTAGAATATGGTCTTTGAAATAAGCGTCGAGCGTTTTACCCGAAGCTAGTTCGACAATATGTCCCAACACATCTGTGGCGACGGAATAATTCCAAGCCGTGCCGGGTGAAAACAAAAGCGGCATCTCGGCCAGCTTGGCGCATAATTCTGCCGTGTTTAATTTTTCCGAACGCGCGCCATTGATCTTTTCATTGCGGTAAAGCGCATCGACCGGATGCTCGAGCAGGAAATCATAGGTCAGACCGGCCTGATGGGTCAGCAGGTCGTGAATGTTAATCATCCGCTCCGGCTCGCGCACCGTGTAGTCTTTCGGCGTGCCTTTGTCGAAAACTTTGACATTTTTAAAGGCCGGAATGAATTTGGTAATCGGGTCGGTCAGCTTGATGATGGATTTTTCATAAAGCTGCATAATCGCCACCGAAGTAATCGGCTTGGTCATGGAATAAATGCGGAAAATTGCGCTGTCATCAAGGGCAAAGCCGCCTTCAAAAGCGCTGTTGCCTTGATGGCTCAACAGCGCGATTTTGCCCTCACGCGCCACCGATATGGAAATACCGGCAAATTTCTCACGCTCCAAATAAGAGTTGAAATAGGCCGGCACGGCCTCAAGGCGGGTCCTGTTAAAGCCCAGCTTCTCGCAATCTTCAAACACATAATCGGTCATTATTATTTTCCTCCCTAAACCTGCCCATGCGCCAGCAAGACAAAAGCATAAACAAAAGCAATTTCATGCAATTGGTTGAAACGCCCCGCCTTGCCGCCATGTCCGGCGGTCATTTCCGTCCGCAATAAGGACAGGCCGTCATCTTGCCGCGTGGCGCGCAGTCGCGCAATCCATTTGGCCGGTTCCCAATAAGTCACACGCGGGTCAGTCAATCCGGCGGTTGCCAAAATATGCGGATAGGCTTTCGCCTCAATATTTTCATAAGGCGCGTAACCGGCAATCAGCTGATAAGCCTCGGGGCTGGCAATCGGATTGCCCCATTCGGGCCATTCCGGCGGGGTTAGCGGCAATGTGTCATCCAGCATGGTGGTCAGCACATCGACAAAGGGCACTTCGGCAATGGCGCTGCACAATAAATCGGGCGCGAGATTGACGGTCGCGCCGACCAGCAGGCCACCGGCACTGCCGCCATGAATGGAAATCTGTCCGGCGCGGGTAAAGCCGCCCGCAATCAAGGCCTCGGCAGCGGAGACAAAATCGCGAAACGTATTGGTCTTTTTGGCGCCGCGCCCGTCCATGAACCAATTATGACCGCAGGCACGCCCGCCGCGAATATGGGCGATGGCGTAGATAAAGCCCCTATCAACAAGGCTCAATCGGGTGACCGAAAACGCGGCCGGAATGGTGATGCCGTAAGAGCCATAGCCATAGAGCAAAACCGGCGCACTGCCGTCGAGCTTTGTGTCTTTGTGATAAAGAAGTGAAACGGGGATTTGCGCCCCGTCATGGCCGGTGGCGGTAATGCGGCGGGTAATATAATCGCCCGCTTCATGCCCGCTCGGCACGGTTTGTGTTTTGCGCAAAACCCGCTTGCCGCTATTCATATCGAAATCGAAAGTCTGCGTCGGCGTGGTCATGGAGGCATAGGTGAAGCGCAATTGCACGCTGTCATATTCTGCCATTGCACCGAAGCTCACATCATAGGCTTCCTCGTCAAAGGCGATATCCGTCACTTTGTCATCGACCAGTGATATTAACTCAATGCGCGGCAAAGCGTTTTCGCGCAACAGCACGGCTATATGCTCGGCAAAGGGCAGGGCGTCTAGCACTAATTGCCCGGCCTTATGCGGGCGCAGCACTTGCCAGTCTTTTTTGTTACCGCTTGCGCTTGGCACGGGGGCGAAGACGATTTGGAAGTCATCGGCTTTGCCATCCGTGTCCCAATTGGTGACGATAATCAGCCGGTCGCGCGCCGCGTCATCGTCAATTTCATATTCAATGCCGGTCTCGCGCGGTGCGACACAGATCGGTGCGGTTTCGGGCGCATGCGCATCAATCAGCCAAGCTTCCGCCGTTTCATGGTCATGCGCTGAAATAATGAGATAGCGCCCCGAGCGTGTCTCGGAAAGGCCGATAAAAAAGCCGCTATCGGCTTCTTCGTAAACGCACACATCATCCTTTTGAGCGCTGCCCAATGCGTGACGCATGATTTTATGCGGGCGGTGGTTTTCATCAATCGCGACGTAGAAGAGATATCGCCCGCAAGCCGACCAGCCAAAGCTGCCGCCGGTATCGACCAGCGTGTCGCCTAATTCGCCTTCGCGATTTGGCACGCTTTCAAGACTGCGAAAGCGCACGGTGAAATATTCCGAACCCTTATCGTCGAATCCCCATGCCAAAAGTTTGCCGTGTGGGCAGGCCGCATGATTGATGATTTTGAAGAAATCTGTGCCTTCAGCTTCCTTATTGCCGTCGACAATGACGCGCATGGTTTCCGCTTCCGCATTGCGTGCGCCGCAGCAAATCAACGGGTGTTCGCCGCCTTTGACATAGCGCGTGGCAAAAGACAGCGCCCCTTTATTGATCGGCACGCTGCTTTCATCTTCTTGAATGCGGCCACGCATTTCAGCGAATAATTGCTTCTGCAAGTCTAGCGTCGGGGCCATGACCTTGTCGGTATAGGCGTTTTCGGCCTCCAAATGGGCGCGAATGTCAGCGTCCAGCGCTTGGGGGTCTTTCATCACCTTTTGCCAATTGTCATCGCGCAACCACGCATAGGGGTCGGAGCGGGTGATATTGTGATATGTGTCGCTAAACGGTTTTTCGGCCGCTTGCGGCGCGCCGGACGGAGCTTTCAACATTAGTCGCTGACCGTCTCGCCATTTGCGTCTTTTAAGGTCAAAGCCGTGCCGTTCATGCAATAGCGCAAGCCGGTCGGCGGCGGGCCGTCGGGAAACACATGGCCCAAATGCGCGCCGCAATTGGCGCAAACGCTCTCCGTGCGCTTCATAAACAACGTATTGTCGGGGCGGTCGGCCACGGCGTCTTCCGACACCGGCTCCCAAAAGCTGGGCCAGCCCGTGCCGCTGTCATATTTGGTGCCGCTTTTGAAAAGCGGCGCATCGCAGCACACACAATGATATGTGCCTTCCGATTTCGAGTCCCAATAAGGGCCGGAAAAAGCGCGCTCCGTGCCGGCTTGCCGCGTGACATAAAACTGCTCATCGCTGAGCTGTTCGCGCCATTCGGCCTCGCTGCGTTGCAGCGGCCATACCGTATCGTCTTTTCTCCGGCCCATGAGAAACCTATTCGAACAATAGGGTCAGGTTTTCCGAAACCATGACCGGCTGTTCAGAGCCTTCCATTTCCATCACCACTTCAGCGGTGAACAGTTTGCCACCGGCTTTCTCTTCAACCGCTTTCAGGGTTGAGCGGGCGCGCACTTTGGCACCGACCGGCACCATGCCAGTGAAGCGGGTTTTGTTGGAGCCGTAATTAATGCCACGGGTGACGCTTTTGACGCCGGAAATCTGACCCATCAAAACGGGCAGCAAAGAAAGGGTCAAAAAACCGTGAGCAATCGTGCCCATACCCAATTCTTTTTGCGTGCGCTCGGCATCCAAGTGAATCCACTGATGGTCGCCCGTTGCATCGGCAAACATATTGACCCGCTCTTGGTCGACTTCATACCAATCGCTGACCCCCAGCTCTTCGCCGACGGCGGCAGAATATTCGTCAAGATTTTCAAAAATGCGCATTCTCATCTCCTTCAATATGCGTTGATTGTTCAAACAATCTTGGAGTCTTTATTACCCCAATAACGGTCGCGCACAAGGCGTTTGTATAATTTGCCGGTCGGGTGACGCGGCAATTCCTTGTCGAAATCAACCGAGCGCGGGCATTTGATGGCGGACAGATTGTCTTTGCAAAAGGCAATCAACTCGGCTTCCAATTCGGGCCCCGAATCTTCCCACTTTGCCGGTTGCACCACGGCTTTAACCTCTTCGCCGAAATCTTCATTCGGCACACCGATAACGGCGACATCAGCGACTTTCGGATGGGTGATGAGCAGGTTTTCGGTTTCCTGCGGGTAAATATTGACCCCGCCGGAAATAATCATGAAAGCTTTTCGGTCGGTCAGATAGAGATAGCCCTCTTCATCCAACCTGCCGACATCACCCAAAGTCGACCAGTTTTTCTGCGACGGGTGACGGCTTTCAGCCGTTTTCTTTTCATCATTATAATATTCAAATGTCGGGGCATCGACATCGGGCTGCTCGAAGAAAATCGTGCCCGATTCACCGACCGGCAATTCATTGCCTTCTTCATCGCAAATATGCAGAACGCCGGTCAGCGCCGTGCCGACCGAGCCTTTATGCGCCAGCCATTCCTCGGAATTAAGCTGAGTGAAGCCATTGCCTTCTGAACCGGCGTAATATTCATAAATCACCGGCCCCCACCAATCGATCATTTGCTCTTTAATCGGTATCGGGCAGGGGGCAGCGGCATGAATGGCGGTTTGCATGGATGACACATCATATTTGGTGCGCACGTCTTCCGGCAGTTTCAGCATGCGAACAAACATGGTCGGCACCCATTGGCTTTTGGTGCATTTATGCTTTTCAATCAGCGCCAAAGCTTCTTCCGGGTCGAAATTTTCCATGATGATGCAGGTCGTGCCGACCGCTTGTGCGGCCATATTATAGCGCAGCGGGGCGGCATGATAGAGCGGTGCGGGTGACAGATAAATGGCTTTATCGTCAAAACCGTAAAGCAAGGTAACAAGTCCCAACAGCGCATCGGCATCTTCAATATTATTACCGGTTAGCGGGCGACGAATGCCCTTTGGACGGCCCGTCGTGCCTGATGAATAAAGCATATCCATGCCTTGCGTTTCATCTGCGACCGGCTCCGCCGGCATGGCATCGCGGGCCGGCAAATATGCTTCATAACCGTCAGATGCTTCGCCGACCATAAACATGCCGGCCATATCGGGCAGCAAGGGCACCAGCTTTGCTGCTTCGTCTTTCATATAATCGGAGGTGAAAAGAATTTTTGCGCCGCAATCTTTGACAATATATTCAACCTCACCGGCGGTGAGGCGCGACGATACGGCGGTGAAATACAGGCCCGCGCGCTGGGCTGCCCAGCAAATTTCCAGAAAATGCGCATTGTTTTCCATAAAAATGGCAATGCCGTCGCCAATTTGCAGACCGCGCGCGCGCGCCAATTGCGCTATTTGGTTGGAACGGTCATTGAGCTGTTTGTAAGTCACCACCTCATCCGTAGAGGCCATAATATAGGCTGGTTGATCCGGCATATTTTGTGCGTGTATGTAAGGATGCATTTTTAACCTCCCAAAATGTCCTATTGCCAAGAACTATAGAGATATGGGAGTTTTCGGCAAGAGTGAGCTTTAGGGAGAACGCCAAATGAGCGATTATGAGCAAATCAAAACCGAAATAGATGAAAACGGCATTATGGTGCTGACCTTGTGTCGACCTGAGGCGATGAACGCCTTTACCGCCCGCATGATGCATGAAATCATCGATGCGTTTGATAAAGCCGATAATGATGATGCGGTGCGCGCCATTATCGTGACCGGCGATGGCGAGCGTGCCTTTTGCGCTGGTGCCGATTTGTCGCAAGGCGATAAGACTTTCAATTATGCCGAGCGCAGCGATGGCGGTAAGAAAAATCAGGTCGTTTCAGATGAAGGCGATGTGAATTGGTCGAGCGAAAATATTCGCGATGGCGGCGGCATGGTGACCTTGCGTATTTTTGACAGCATCAAGCCGGTTATCGGCGCGATTAATGGCGCGGCCGTGGGTGTCGGCGTGACCATGCAATTGCCGATGGATGTGCGCATTGCTTCCGATAATGCGCGTTTCGGTTTTGTGTTTGCGCGACGCGGTATTGTGCCGGAAGCCTGCTCAAGCTGGTTTTTGCCGCGCATTGTCGGTATTTCGCAAGCCTTGCAATGGTGTTATTCGGGCGAGGTATTCGGCGCTGAAGAAGCGCTGCGCGGCGGCTTGGTCAGTGAGATTGTGCCGCAAGTCGAACTGATGACACGCGCCAAAGAAGTGGCTTTGCAAATGACCAAAATGAGTTCACCTGTTTCCGTATCCATGACGCGGCAAATGCTGTGGCGCATGATGGGTGCCGACCATCCGATGGAAGCGCATAAGGTCGACAGCAAAGCGATTTTCGGGCGTGGGCGCCAATCAGATGCCAAAGAGGGTGTGGTGTCGTTTTTGGAAAAACGCGACCCCGACTTTGCCGATAAGCCAAGCGCCGACATGCCGGGGTTTTACCCCTGGTGGGATGAACCGAAGTTTTCGTAAAACTATTGAGGCTCGTCTTCATGGCGCATAATGCGCCAGACCGGCGTGGTGGCAATCAGCACGCTGACCAACACCAGCATGCTGGCAGCGCATATAAATGTGGTCGCCAGCGGGCCGATAAGCTCGGTCACAATGCCGCTCAAAGTTGCGCCAACAGGCGCGGAGCCCATAAAGCCCAAACTGTAAAATGCCAAAACGCGCCCACGCGCTTCCGGCGGGGCTTCGACCTGAACAATGGTGCGCGCCATTGTCATATTCACGCCGGCGGCCAAACCCCAAGCACCGGCAATGGCACAAACGGCAGCGAAGCTGGGTGCCAACGGCACCAGCATGAGGGCAAAGCAGCCGACAATCAGCGCCCCCATCATGGCGCGTCCGCGCCGTTCGACAGGTCGGCGCGCCATCATACCGACGGTTGAAATGATCGTGCCGCCCCAAAAGGTGAAATTGAGAATGGAAATTTCCAGCTGCCCGCCGCCAAATATGTCGGTGACGATGAGCGGCAAAGTGACCATAAATATGCCGATAAAGAAAATGCCCGTGCCGACAGAAGATAAAATGACCGGACGCATAACCGTTGATTTCCAAACGATTGAAAAACCCGCTTGCCATCCGCTCGCGCCTTCGTCTTGCGCAGGCACGGGCGGGAAATCGGGCAGGGCGAGGGTCAATAAAAAGCCGATAAGCAGGGCGATGGTCTGCATGGCCAAAAGCGCCCACGGCCCGGCCAAAGGCGCGGCGGCACCGGCCAAAACATAACCCATGAGTTGGGCAGCGAATTGCGCAATCAAGGCCAGCATGACGGCATTTTGGATATTGCCGGAAGCGACGCGTGATAAAAGCGCGTCGCGGGTTGGCACCATAAAGGCAAAGCTAGCGCTCATGGCCAAACCGAAAATAATAATATGCCAATATGCCAATTGGCCGGAAAAAGTTAGCCACCCCAAGACAATGGGCGGTATAGCAGCCAATAAATTGACCCAAAGCAAAATCATTCGGCTGTCGCTTTTATCGGCCAGCGAACCGGCAAACATCATCAGGAACACTTGCGGCAAAGCCAGCGCTACTTGCGCGGCAGCCAAATCACCTGCCGTGCCGCCCAATGTGATGATGACCAATGTTGGCACCATGACAAATTGGAGACCATTGGCAAGAAACCAAGTGGCGATGCCGCCGAGATAAGGCGCCATCGGATTGATGCCCCAGCGCGCAATGGCTTGCTGAGAAGATGGGTCTTGGCTGGCTGACATATAAACTCCCTGACCGCGAAACACGGCTTCTCGTTAAATAAGCCGTTTAGCCCTCAGAGCAAAGGGTTTTGCGGCATTTGGCTGATATAGGGTTAGCCGTTCTGCCGGTCCATGACAGTTTTATAATGCACTCCGGCCATGAAAACGAGCTGCGCGATGTCATGCAGGCTGCACTATTATCGATACGATCAATCTAATCGCCAAGGACGGCCGCTGCATCATTTCGGATGCGCTGAACCATAGCGTAAAAGCCGTTCGAACGTTGCGGCGTCAAATGTTCACCTAAGCCCAATTGCCGAAACGCACTTTCAGCATCATAGGCGGCAATTTCTTTTGCCGATTTACCGTCATAAAGGTCCAGCAAAATGGCGACTAGGCCGCGCACAATATGGGCATCGCTATCGCCTCGAAAAGAGAGGCGCTCGCCGTCGCGATCATTGACCAGCCAAACCTGACTGACGCAGCCTTGCACCTTATTGGTGTCATTATGCTCGGCTTCGCTCAGCGGCTTTAGGCCGTTGCCGAGCTCGATAATATAGCGATAACGTTCTTCCCAATCGTCAAACAGGGCGAAATCATCAATTAACGTTTCCAGCGACATCAGTGTCTCCTATCACTAGCGGAAAATAGGCGCGATTGCCGATATTGGCAATCATGGTAGTTTGTTTTTCATGAGTCTGCGCCTGAAATCCGAGCTTTATGTGCAATCGCTGGTACGCCGCGTGCAAGCGGCAATGGGAGCGGCCTATGTTTTGAGGCGCGGCGATAAGGATGCGGGCGGCATTTATGTGCGCGTCAATCGGCTTGACGGCACGGCAGGGGTGCTGAATATGTTTACCGATATGGACGGCGCGCAGAGTTTTCGTGTGGTTTTGCCCGTGGACAGCGATGAGGCTGAGAGCGATGCGCTAATTGAACGAGAAATGCAACGAGACCCTGATATTTGGGTGGTGGACATTGAAGATGCGCGTGGGCGACATTTTCTGGAAGGGCGCATAGAAGGCGTGTGGGATTGATGAACGAATTTATTGCTTTGGTAGGCGAGGTTTGGGCTGACAGCACATTTGGTGTCAGTCCGGCTGAATTATTGACGGCACTTGGAGTTTTTCTGACCTTTGCCGTGTTGCGTGGCCTGTTTACCCGCTTCGTATTAGGCGGGTTGGAACGTTTGACCCAACGCACCCAAACCGAAATTGATGATTTGCTGCGCGAGGCACTGGAACGGCCGATTAAATTTTTCTTTCTTATTTTGGGCGTGTTTTTCGCGCTGGAAGTTTTGCCGTTAAACGGCTTGGCTGAAGAATTGGCCGATAAGGTGATGCGGTCGCTGATTGCCATCGGCATTTTCTGGTCCTTTTACGCGGCCAGCACACCGGCCAGCATGGCCTTGAAGCGCATTGAAGATATTCTCTCGCCGGAAATTGTCGGCTGGCTGCTGACGCTTTTGCGCTGGGGCATTGTGCTGACCGGCGTGGCCACGATTTTGCAAATTTGGGGCATTCAAATCGGCCCGATTATTGCCGGCTTCGGTCTGTTCGGCGTCGCCGTGGCGCTGGGCGCACAAGATTTGTTCAAAAACCTGCTCGGCGGTGTTTCCATTTTGATTGAGCGACGTTTCGCGCTGGGCGATTGGATTGAAGTCGAAGGCGTGGTGGAAGGCAATATCGAGCAAATCGGCTTCCGCTCGACCCGCGTGCGGCGTTTTGATCAAGTGCCGGTAGTCGTGCCGAACAACATGTTCGCCGACCATGCGCTGGTCAATTATTCCAATATGACGCGGCGGCGCATTAAATGGATTATCGGGCTGGAATATCGCACCACATCGGAACAGCTGAAAACCATTCGCGCCGGTATTTTGAGCTGGCTCGACAGCGACCCGCGCTTTGTCACGGAAATCCACGAAGTGCCGAATATCGTCCATATTGATGGCTTTAATGACAGCTCGATTGATATGCTGGTCTATTGTTTTACCGAAACCACGCGATGGTATGATTGGTTGTCGGCCAAAGAAGATTTGGCGCTTGCCATTAAACAAATTGTTGAAGAAGCCGGTGCCGGCTTTGCTTTCCCCAGTCGTTCGATTTATGTCGAGCAGGGCGGGGTTGAATAATTACTTCCCGCGCGCCCAAAGCGCACCGCGATTTTGGTCAGCAGCTGGTTGGTAAGCCCCCGATAATTCACCCAAAGCGGTTTGGAAAGTGGCGAGGTCGATATCCGCCGCCAATTCAAATGCGTTGATGCCGCAGCGATTCATCATCGCCCATTGGTCGTAAAGCACATCGCCGGTGGCGCGTAATTGACCGGTGAAATTAAACTCTTCGCGCAACACACGGGCGGCGGAATAGCCGCGGCCATTGCGATAGGCGGGAAAATGAATGGCAATCAGCGCCAGCCTGTCGATAAAGGGTGCCAGTTCGCGCACATCTTCACCGAGATCGGTTTTGCCGAGCCCGTCGGCGCGTAAAATAACGCCAAGCGGCGCGCTGCGCTCGGCCAGTGCGTAGGCTTGGTCTTTCAGGCGGGTCAGTGAGATGATGGATGGCGCATCGCTGAGCGCTGCGTCATCATCCAGATAGATCCAGCTTTCTTCCGCCGTCGCGCCGTCAATGACAAGGTGATAATCAGTCATACAGGCGCTCCTTAAACGGCGCCATGCCGACGCGGTTATAAGTGTCGATAAAGCGCTCGCCGTCAGCGCGCAAATCCGTATAGGTGGTGACCACGGTTTCGATCGCGTCGACAATATCTTCTTCGGTGAATGCTCGGCCGGTGATTTGGCCGATGGCAGCGTTTTCGTCTGCCGCGCCGCCCAGCGAGATTTGGTAAAACTCCGTGCCTTTTTTATCGACCCCCAAAATGCCGATATGGCCGACATGATGGTGACCGCAAGCATTGATGCAGCCGGAGATTTTAATCTTCAACTCACCAATATCATATTGCCGGTCGAGGTCAGAAAAGCGCTCGGAGATTTCTTGCGCCAGCGGAATGGAGCGGGCATTGGCGAGATTGCAATAATCAAGCCCCGGGCAGGCTATCTGGTCTGATATGAGGCCGAGATTGGCGGTCGCCAATTCATGCGCGGCGAGTGCGTCATAGACGGTTTTTACATCGTCCAATTTGACATGCGGCAGAACGAGGTTTTGTTCGTGCGTCACGCGCACTTCATCATGGCTGAAGCGCTCGGCCAAATCGGCAATCACATCCATTTGCGCGTCGGTCGCATCACCGGGCACACCGCCAATCGGTTTCAATGAAATATTGACGATGGCATAGCCGTCTTGTTTATGCGCTACCACATTGGCGCGCACAAAGCGGGCAAAATCTGCATCATCGGCTTGCGCTTGCGAAAAGGCTTGGCTGTCGGCAGGCAAGGTTTCGAAAGCGGGCGGTGCGAAATAGGCGCTGATGCGGTCAATCTCTTCTTGCGGCACGGTGAGCATTTCAGAGGCGTCAATCTTGGCGAACTCTTCTTCTACCATGCGGCGCATTTCTTCTTCGCCGGTCTCGTGGACGAGAATTTTAATGCGCGCTTTGTAAGAATTATCGCGCCGCCCCAACATATTATACACCCGCATCACCGCTTCCAAATAGGCGAGCAGCTTTGCCTTTGGTACAAAGTCGGTCATCTTCTTGGCAACAAATGGCGTGCGGCCCTGACCACCGCCGACATGCACTTCATAGCCAATTTCACCGGCGTCATTTTGTTTCACCACAATGCCGATATCGTGCAGTTTGATGGCGGCGCGGTCATTTTTATGCGCCGTCACGGCGATTTTAAACTTGCGCGGCAGATAGGTGAATTCGGGATGGAAGGTTGACCATTGGCGGATGATTTCCGAGACAATGCGCGGGTCTTCGGCTTCGCCTTCAATGGCACCGGCATATTGGTCGGAGGTAACATTGCGAATGCAATTACCCGAGGTTTGAATGGCGTGCATTTCAACACACGCCAATTCGTCCAAAAGGTCAGGAATTTCATCCAGCGCCGGCCAATTATATTGAATGTTTTGCCGGGTCGTGAAATGGCCATAACCGCGATCATATTTGCGGGCAATATGCGCCAGCATGCGCATTTGTTCGCTGCGCAGCGTGCCATAAGGAATGGCGACGCGCAGCATATAGGCGTGTAATTGCAGATACACCCCGTTCATCAAGCGCAGCGGTTTGAATTGGTCTTCGCTCAGCGCGCCGGAGACGCGGCGCTCGACTTGGCCGCGAAACTGATTGACGCGGTCAGCGACAAGCTTGTGATCAAATTCGTCATAACGATACATCGGCTCACTCCGCTTTTGCTTCTGCTTGTTTGCCGAGGTCAAGCCGCACGGTCGGTCCGGCGGCGCGAATGGTCTCGCGCACGCTGGCCGGTTTGTAAGCCTGCCCATCCTCCAGCACTTCAAAAAGATAAGGCTCGAGCACATGCGCTTCAAAATCAGCCGGCATGGCGCGCGCCAAAAGCGTTTCGGCGGCTTCTGCGCCATCAGCCACTTCGGCCATAGCAAAAGCTTCGACCCAGCGATTATCGGGGCTGAAATAAACCACTTCGCCATCGCTCAAGCGATTGGCGGTGACGGCCTGAAAACGGGCTCTTTTGGCGGCGTGTTGAGCCATGATTGCTCCTTGAATAAGACGCGCGGATATTGCCCAATTTCGCTAAACACGTCAACAGAATGTAAAATATTTATAAATACATAATAAAATGTGAATTAGGGTTTCTCATTCGCGATTTCTTTACTTTTTTGCGTCAGTTTTGCCGCAAGGGCAAGAAGATGCGGTTATGGATGTTAATATTATTGAGCGTGGCACTTTTTCTGCCGGTGCCGATTTCGCTGTGGCGCGATGCGCTGGACCGCCCATTGCAAGGACAATGCGAGGTCGGCATATGTTATTTGTCAGCGCCGGAAACTCTCATGCCAGCGATGCAAGAGCAGCCATTCGCAAAAGCTCAGCAAATAAAACAGGAAAATGCCGAGCGCCGATAACAGGGCGAGACTGGCAAACATGGTGGCAATCTCAAGCCGGTTGCCGGCTTCAATAATGCGCCAAGCCAAACCGGTGCTGGCACCGGAGCCGGCAACAAATTCGGCCACCACCGCGCCGATTAAAGCCAAGCCGCCGGAAATTTTGGCCCCTGTCAGCATGGCCGGTAGCGCGGCGGGCAGTTCCAAATAAACCAATCTTTGCCGCCATGATGCACCCGACAGGGTCATCAAATCATGCAATTGCGGGTCAATGCTGCGCAATCCTTGCACCGTATTGGTCAGCATGGGGAAGAAAGCAACAATCCAGGCAATAATCACCAAAGCGCGCGACGCATTATCAAAACCGACCCAAATCAGAATAAGCGGCGCAATGGCGACCACCGGCGTGACTTGCAGCGTAATCACATAGGGATAAAGGGCCATTTCAATCAGTCGAGCCCGAGTAAAAATAATGGCCAGTCCAACAGCACTCACCACGGCCCAGAAAAAAGCCAGCAGGGTGACTTTGACAGTAATCCATAACGCAGCCATCAGCGCCGCAAAATTATCAACCAATGCGGTGCCAATGGCCGACGGTGCCGGCAAAATAAATACCGGCACATTGGCGGCACTGACCCATATTTCCCAAAAGGCAAGTAAAGCAAGGCCAAGCAATAAGGGAACCAGATAACGCATGGTCTAAATCTCGCCTCCGATATCATGGCCGAGCGCGGCACTCAGCGCGGCGCAGGCCGCGGTGAAAGCGGGGGCGCTGCGAAAGCCGCCATCGCGGCCGCTTTGGTCAATGGCAATTTCTTGCCGAATTTCACCGCTTTGCATGATTAAAGCGCGCTCGGCCAAATAGGCCGCTTCGGTGACGCTATGGGTAACAAATATAATGGTGCATTTTTGTTGCTGCCAAATGGCGCGCAAATCATCATCCAATCGAAACCGTGTCAGCTCATCAAGCGCGGCAAAGGGTTCATCCATAAGCAGCACGGGCGGGCGCTTGGCCAAAGCACGCGCCAGCGAGACGCGCATTTTCATGCCGCCCGATAATTGCCGCGGCAGGGCATCGGCAAAATCAGCAAGTCCGACCAAGGCCAAGGCCTCATCAAGGCGCGTTGCAATCTCGTTTGGACTATGCCCCTCTATCTGCAAGGGCAGGGTGATATTGTCGGCCACGCTGCGCCATGCCAGCAAAGTCGGTTCTTGAAAAACAAAGCCGATATGGCGTTGCGCCAAGCCGGCGACACTGCCGATAAAGGGTTGCTCCAATCCGGCCAGCAGGCGCAAGAGGCTGGACTTGCCGCAGCCCGACGGGCCGACCAAAGCGGTAAAGCTGCCGCTGTCAAACTGCGCCGTCACATTGTTGAGCGCGGTGAAGCCATTATCATATCGCAAGCTTGCCGCATTAAGAGCCAATTCGTTCATGGCGCAGCCGGGGCGGTTGTGAAATCGGTTGTGAAGGCATCTTGCCAGTTCAGCGCCTTAGGATAGACGCCGTTTTCCGACATGGTCATGAAAAAGCTTTGCCACCGCGCTGTGCTCATCGCGCCCAGCCCGTTTTTTTCCGTCTCGGGCGAGGCCAGCATGCCGCGGCGGCGTATTTGCTCAATCGCTTGGTCGATAATGTCTTGGCGCATATCAGGATTGGCCGCGAGAATAAGCTTATTGCCCGGGCTCGGGTCGCCGTAAATATAGCTGCGCCAGCCCTCAATCGATGCATTGACAAAAGCTTGCACCAGTTCCGGCCGCTCATCAATCAACCGATTTTGCGCCAGTACCATGGCGGCATAGCTCGGATAGCCGAAATCGGAGAGCAGAAAAACGTGCGGCTCAAAACCGCCGCGCGTTGAAATCGTGTAGGGCTCAGAGGTCACATAGCCCTGCTGGATGGCCTGCTGATTGACCAGAAACGGTGCCAGATTGAAAGTATATTTACGTATTTGCCGATCCGAGAAATCATATTTGGCGCGCAGCCAAACCCAAAAAGCATTGATTGAGGCATCGGCTATCATCACCGGCTTGCCTTTAATATCGGCCAGCGTGGCAATGTCATCGCGCTTATGGGTGATGAGGACTTGCGGGTCTTTTTGAAACGCCGCCATGACGGCTTTGGCGGGGACACCGGCGCGCACCATATTGAGCGGTATGAAACTGTTTGACCCCATGCCGAACTCAATCGCCCCAGCGCCCAATAATTGCGGAATATTGACGCCCGGCCCGCCGCCGCGAATGGTCACATCAAGACCGGCTTTTTCATAAAGCCCCAACGCCTTGGCTTGATAAAAGCCGCCTTGCTCGGCTTGCGCTTTCCAATCGGTGGCGAATGTTACCGCTTCCAGCGCGAAAACCTGCAATGGCAAAACGGCCAATGCAAGCGCGCGCATCAGCAATTTAATTGCGGCTATTTTCAGCGACTGTATTCCCCATCTCATTTGTGACAAACTGGCAGACAGTCTGGGGCGCGTCAACTTGAGCGACGCGGCTATGGGAGATGAAAATGACTGAAAAGCCTTTTTGGCAAACCGTAAAGCTGGCCGATATGAGCGCGGCGCAATGGGAGGCCGTGTGCGATGGCTGTGCCAAATGCTGTTTGGTGAAATTGCAAGACGAAGATAGCGGTGAAATCGTCTTTACCGATATTGTCTGTAATTTGTTGGATCAACAAAGCTGCCGCTGCACCCATTATGAGGAACGTACCAAGCTGGTGCCCGATTGTGTGAAGTTGACCAAAGACAATCTCGATAAAATTGATTTTATGCCGCCGAGCTGCGCCTATCGCCTATTGCATGAAGGCAAGGATTTGCCGTCATGGCATCCGCTGGTATCGGGCAGTGCCGATAGTGTGGTCGCGGCCGGCATGTCGGTCAAAGGGCGGGTGATTGCAGAAATGGCGTTTGACGGTGACAGCGAAGACCGCGTCGTAACATGGCCACTCGAGAATTAATTTGCTTTTTGTCCCCTGAGCAAACCTTTGATTCTCTTGCCAATCTTCTGCGATATACACGCAAAAGTTGAGTAAACCATTGAAAAATAACAAAAAAATATTGACAAGCGTGACGCTGTTCTGATAGGTTTCAGTCATGGTGAGAAAAAGTGCATGAGACACCGTCACCGAAAATCAAATGGAAAGCGACGAAACAGAAAGCCGTTTAGATAGCGTGCAGCAAAATCTGTTGGCCGATATGGAGGCCATGCAGGGGGCGCTGCCCGATAATGGCGAAGAGACATCGGAAGCGCTGGAACGGCGCGCCCGTATTGTCTTCAGGAACTAATCGTTTCGGTTCCAATCTTGGTTTGGAAAAAGATACAATCGTCACCGGCCCGGCCGACCCACCCGGCACTTATTGGCAAGAGGAGGATATTGTGCTGTCGCCAATGGGCGGCACATTTACCGATGGGCGTATTGCAATTGCCGTTCATTTTATTGATCTGCCCCCGCCCTCCTTGTCGTGACATTATAGCTCTGGTCTTCTTTTCTGAGCGCCGCTATTCTGCCGCCTCAAGGGAGGCCGATATGAGCAGACTTACCGAAAACTCACCGAGCGTCAGCGACGCCATTAATACGCGATTTTCTTGCCGTGCTTTTTTAGACAAGCCGGTGGCTGAAGCCGATGTGAAATATATTGTCGAAACGGCCGTTCGAGCGCCGTCGGGCGGCAATTTGCAGCCGTGGAATGTGCATGTATTGCAAGGCGACGCGCGCGACAAGCTGGTCAATCTGATTGCCGAAAAAGGGCAAGAAAAGCCGATGGGCGAGGGCTCGGAATATCACATTTACCCACCCGAATTGAGCGAGCCTTATAATGGCCGCCGCTTCGATATTGGCGAACGCATGTATGAGATTATGGGTGTGGCGCGCGAAGACAAAGCGGCGCGGCTGGCTTGGCTGGCCAGCAATTTCACTTTCTTCAATGCCCCTGTCGGCATGTTCTTTTCCCTCGATAAGCAAATGCAAGAAGGCCAATGGTCGGATATGGGCATGCTCATTCAGACCATGATGTTGCTGGCGCGCGAGCGCGGTCTGCACACTTGCCCGCAAGAGGCTTGGGCGATTTGGGCCCCGACGGTGAAGGAATATTTGGGTATTCCCGACAGCCATATATTCTTTTGCGGCTTG